>NZ_LZMG01000240.1:0-45447 GCF_001673615.1 Mycobacterium sp. 1245499.0 | reverse complement strand
GCCGCGTCCCCGCAGTGGTACGGCACCGGCACCGAGGACCTGTATGAGGGCGGCTGGTACTTCAAGGGCGGCACCCACTTCAGCGACCCCCTCAACGGCCAGCCCGATCAACGCACCGCCGCCGGTGGTTGCGCCGACTATTGCGTCGCCGTCTACCGGATCATGCTGGCCGACGCCATCGGCTATCACTCCGCGATCCGATTCGGCATCGAGCACGGCAAACGGAACATGGTCCAACCCGACTACGGCTCAACGGCATTCCTCTACACACAGCCGGTCGCCGGCGTCACCGGTGGCGACGACGTCAGCCCGACTGATCCCGTCAATCGAGTCCTGCACGGCTACGCCGACTTCGACGCGACCGACCAGCTACTGGTCAGCGAGTACGAAGGCACCCAGGACACCCTGCCGGTCGTCGGTTCGGTCCGTATCGGCAAGGGCGCGATCACTTTTCATGTCCAGATCGATCCGGACAACCACGGCATCCTGCTGCGGCGGACATCGGATCAGGCCATCGGTTTTCAGTCGGCCGACGTTGCGGTTGACGGCACACCCACGGGAAACTGGTTGCAGCCGCGCAGCAACAGCTTCCACCGCTGGCTGGACGATACCTACCTGCTGCCGCGCTCGGTGACGGCGGGTAAGGCGCAGGTGACGATCACCCTGACGCCCACCGCCGACTCACCGCCGTGGACCGCCAGCCGCTATCACGTCGACACGCTGGCGGGGCCCGCCGACTAACGAGCGGTTGGTGGCCAGTCCGATGAGGGCACCGGCCAGCCCGCCGGCGGGCGCCATCAGCGAAGGCCCGGCGAGCAACAGATAGCCGAACGTGACGGCGACCAAGAGCAACGCCTGGTGCAGGGGTGCCCACGAGGCCGCCGACCGCAACCGGAACGACAAGCCGATGCCGAGCAGCAGCGCCACCACGTGGCCGACGGCGGTGAAGTCCGCACCCGCGGCCGCCACCACCGCGGTTCCCAGCCACCAACCCGCCCAGGTCCCGCGCCAGCGGGCCGGGATCGCGGCGGTGAACGCGCCGAGCACGCACATCGCGCCGTAGCTGATTCCCACGTCGCTGGCGCGGGCGACCGAAACCGGCAGCATGCCGGTTTCGATGGCGGCGACCAGGCCGACCGCGACGATCACCGTGGCGCCGATGTGCCCGACCGCGAAGGTGACGAGCAAGCCCCTGCCACACCACATGAGTTCGCCCAGGGCCAGCAGGCAGACCAGCCCGGGCAGCCAGAAGAACAGATCGCCGCCGTCGTTGACGAATGCGCTGCCGATCAAGGTGCCCAGGTGACCGCGCCCGAGGTTGTGAATGTTCGTGCTCATTCGGCTCACGGCGACCTCGTGCGCGTGCGGGCCCAGCGCGGCGAGGATGAGATAGATGGCGAGCAAGACGACCGCGTAGCTCACCGTCACTCGAACCGACGCCGCTCCGGGTATGGCGCGCAGCGGCGCCTGAGCGCAACGCAGGGCGCCGTCGCGGGTAGCGGCGAGCGTCATGCCTCTACCGTGCGGGTTCGCCGGGCGGCGTGCCTCGTTCTTAACGAAGCCTTCACACGCGCGCCGCAAATCTTCACGGATCGCCGCGGCCCCGTGACGTCGGCTTAAAGAGCGGCGATCGCGGCAACGGCCTCGTCGGCCGTCACGAGCGCCGAGGCGTAGTTGGGCATGTTCACCTCGAGGGCGGCGTGCATCTCGCCAGCCGAGTAATCGGCCGTCGCGTCTCGAACCACCGTGACGTCATACCCGAGCTCGGCGGCGAACCGAACCGTTGCCTCGACGCAGGTATGTGCGATCAAGCCCATCACGATGACCCGCTCGATGCCATGGCGCTTGAGCTGCAGGTCGAGGTCGGTGTTGGCGAAGCCGCTGGAACACCAGTGTTCGTGAGCGACGATGTCGCCCGGTTGCGGCTCGAACCCGGGACGGATCTCGCCGCCCCAGGTGCCGTATTCAAAGGTCTTGCGCGACCAGGCTGCTCGTTGCACCGGCGCGATGTACTTCCACGTCTCGTAATCGCCCGGGCGGTAGCGACGATGCAGCGCGTAAAACACGCGCAAACCCGCACCGCGGGCGGCATCGAGCACCTGCTGCATATGGGTGACGCAGTCATTGCTTTCGATGACGCCTTGCAACCGATCCCACACTTTCCCGCCCGGAGAAATGAAATCGTTGTAGGGATCGATCACCAGAAGCCCGGTCGCCGCCTTGTCATTCGCCACCCGACCATCATCTCTCGGCCGCGCCCATGATGAACGGGACATCGTCGGGAGCCGCATGGCGGGCGGTCAACAACGCCCTGGCCGCTCCGCCGATCGGAATGCGCAGCGGCAGTTGCGGTTTCTCGGCGGCATCGACCACCTCGGCCGCGACCTGTTCGGGGGTGATCATTCCGGCGCGGGCCCCGCCACCCCGCAGGATCGCCGCGTAGGGATCGTCGGGGAGCCTGTAGGTGGTCACGTCGTCGAGCGCCCCGGAGCTCACGGCTCCGGGCTCCAACAGGGCGGCCTGAATCCCCAACGGCGCGACCTCGATCGCCAACGCCTCGACGAGGGCTTCCAGCGCCCACTTCGTTGCCGCATACGCCGCCCCGGGCGGCAGCACGACGCGTCCGAGGACGCTGGACATGAACAGCAGTTTCCCGTCACGTCGGGACCTCATCTGCGGCAGGACCGCCTGGGCCACGCGGATCGCGCCGACGGTGTTGAGGTTGAGCAGCCGCTGCAGCTCGGCCAGCGGCGTGGCTTCCACGGCGGCGTAGAAGATCACCCCGGCGTTGGCGACGACGATGTCGATTTCGCCGGCGGCGTCGACGGCCGCGGTGACGCTGGCATCGTCGGTGACGTCGAGGGACAGCCGCAGGGCGACGTCGAGCTCCGCCAGGGTGCGGGGGTCACGGGCGGTGGCGACCACGCGGTGGCCGCGGCCGGCGAACTCGGTGGCGACGGCGCGGCCGATGCCGCGGTTGGCGCCGGTGATCAAAACGGAGGTCATGGCGGTCCGGTCCTTTCAGCGATGCTTGCCGTTGCCGTTGCCGTTGTATTGAGTTGTGCGACTGGGTAATTCGAAGATCAACAGGGTGCTGCTCGCCGTCGCGACGAGCGCTCCGGAGGCATCGGTGGCCTTCGCTTCGGTGAACCCGATGCGCGCGCCCGCCTTGACCACCGTGCCGACCGCGGTCAGTGGTCCGCTGGCCACGGTGACGGCTTTGAGGTAGTTGACCTTGATTTCGACCGACGTGTACCCGAAGCCCGCGGCGAGTGTGGTGTGCAATGCGCAGCCGGTGACGGTGTCCAACAGCGTGCACACGGTGCCGCCGTGCACCGTTCCCAGCGGGTTGTACATGGACCCGTCGGGTGTGCAGCTGAAGGCGATGCGGCCGTTTTCCACCTCGGCGATGCGCATCTGGATGAGCTCACCGATCGGTGGCGGCGGCAACTGCCCGTCGGACACCGCCCGCCAGTAGGACAGGCCGGACATCGACGCGGCGGCGGCCTGGGTGGCGATCGGGTCGTGCCAGCTGATCAGGCGCGACCGGGGCTCGCCCCATCCCGTGACCTCGGCCTCTCGAGCGTCTGAATGCACCATGCGACCCCTCCGGCATAAAACTGATCGGTTTACTTCGTTAGCACCAAGCTAGCGATGCACCGGCTATTTGTAAACCGGACGGTGTACCATCGGTGCCGTGAGCGCAGCCGCAGCACAGTCGCCCCGGGTGGCCGGGCGCGGCGCACGCGAACGCATCGAGCGCGCCGCGGCCCGGCTCTTCTACCGCAACGGCATTCACGCGACCGGAGTCGAACTGATCGCGCAAGAGGCCGGCGTCTCCAAGCGAACGCTTTACCAACATTTCGCCAGCAAGAACGAGCTCATCGACACCTATCTGCGCAACATCGACGCCCGCGGCGGCTCGCCCACCGAACGCCGCCTTGACGAGGGTGACCTGCCCGCCCGCGAGCGCCTGCTGGCCATCTTCGACGTACGTCAATCGGACATCGTGCGCGGCTGCCCTTTTCACAACGCCGCGGTGGAATCGGCCGGATCGCTGGCGACGACGGACGACATCGTGCGAACCCACAAGCGCAACTTCAGTGACCGTCTCATCGCGGTCGCGCGCGAGGCCGGTGCCGCCGATCCTCATCTGCTCGGCCAGCAGCTGGCCGTGCTGTTCGAGGGTGCCACCGCGATGGCGACGTCACTGAATGACACCGCGCCCGTTGTGCATGCGCGCGCCGCCGCGGCAACGCTGATCGAGGCCGCGCTGCGGTCTTGACGGACTCGTCACGATGCTGCTAGACATGGCCTGCGCCACACTTTTGGGCGATCGCCCAAAGTCGATGGGTGGAGGATGCCATGGGTCGGATGGACGGCAAGGTCGCCTTCGTGACCGGTGCGGCACGGGGGCAGGGCAGGAGTCACGCCGTCCGGCTCGCGCAGGAGGGTGCCGACATCATCGCGGTCGACATCTGCCGGGGATTTGAGGGATCGCCGGCTCCCGCCGCGACACCGGAAGACCTCGACGTCACGGCGGGCATGGTCAAGGACGCCGGAGCTCGCGTGGTGACCGCCGAGGTCGACGTCCGCGAGTACGACGCGTTGCGGGCGGCGGTCGACGGCGGTGTCGAACAGCTGGGGCGCCTCGACGTCATCGTCGCGAACGCCGGCATCGGCACGATGACCGGCAAGCTGCACAAGACCGACGAGGCGCTGTGGCAGGAGATGATCGACGTCAACCTCAGCGGTGTGTGGAAGACGGTCAAGGCCGGTGTCCCGCACCTGCTGGAGGGCGACCGCGGCGGTTCGATCATCCTGACCTCGTCGGTCGCCGGCAAGAAGGCCTACCTGCACACCGGGCACTACACGTCGGCCAAGCACGGCGTGATAGGGCTGATGCGCGCGTTCGCAGTCGAATTGGGACACAAGATGATTCGGGTCAATGCCGTGTTGCCGACCCATGTGAACACGCCGCTGCTGATCAACGAGGGCACCTTCCACGCGTTTCGCCCCGATCTGGACAACCCTGGACCCGACGATCTCGCGCCGATCTGCCAGACCTTCCACACGCTGCCGATCCCGTGGGTCACCGCCCAGGACATCAGCAATGCCGTGCTGTTCCTGGCCTCCGACGAGGCCCGCTACATCACCGGGGTCGCGCTCCCGGTGGACGCGGGCAGCTGCCTGAAGTAAGGAAGCATCGATGACGGTCACCAACGACACCGACGTCTACTACGACCCCTACGACGTCGACATCAATGCCAACCCGTACCCGATCTACGCGCGGCTGCGCGAGGAAGCGCCGATCTACTACAACGAGCGCTACGACTTCTGGGCGCTGTCAAGGCATTCCGACGTCGAACGCGGCCTGGCCAACTGGGAGACCTTCTCCAACAGACGAAGCGACATCCTCGAGCTCGTCCAGTCGAAATTCGACATGCCCGGCGGCGTCATGATGTTCCAGGACCCGCCCGAACACTCGAGGCTGCGCGGCCTGATGTCGCGGGTGTTCACCCCCCGCCGGATGGCCGCGCTCGAGGACCAGATCCGGCAATACTGCGTGCGCTGCCTGGACCCGCTGGTCGGCTCCGGGGGTTTCGACATCATCGCCGAGCTGGCATCCATGATGCCGATGCGCGTGATCGGAATGCTGTTGGGGATCCCGGAGTCCGAACAGATCTCAGTGCGCGACGCCAACGACGCCAACCTGCGCACCAAGCCGGGTGCGCCGTTGAAGGTCGCCGACGCCGACTCCATCGCCGACGGCCGCATCTACGCCGACTACGTCGAATGGCGTTCCAAGAACCCCTCGGACGATTTGATGACAACGCTGCTCAACGTCGAATTCGACGACGAGAACGGGGTGCACCGCAAGCTGACCCGCAAGGAGGTGCTGCACTACACGCAGGTGGTCGCCGGGGCCGGAAACGAGACCACCGGCCGGCTGATCGGCTGGCTGGCCAAAGTGCTCGCCGAGCACCCCGACCAGCGCCGCGAGGTCTACCGGGACCGGTCACTGTTGACCCGCACCGTCGACGAGACGCTGCGATTCGAACCCACCGGTCCGCACGTCGCCCGTTGGATGGCAAGGGATTTCGAGTGTTACGGCACGACGGTGCCGGCCGGCAGCGCGATGCTGTTGCTGTTCGGCGCCGCCAATCGCGATCACCGCCGCTACACCGATCCCGACACCTACGACATCCGCCGCGACAACATCTCGCACATCACCTTCGGTAAGGGCGTGCACTACTGTCTGGGTGCCAACCTGGCCCGCCTCGAGGGCCGCGTCGCGCTGGACGAGATCCTCAACCGGTGGCCCGAATGGGACATCGATTACGACACGGCGCAATTGGCGTCGACGTCGACCGTCCGCGGCTGGGAGCGACTGCGGGTCGTGCTGCCCTGAGAACGGCTGGCGCTTAACCGGCCGTGTCAGCTGCCGCGGCGTTTCTTCGGCGTGGGCATCTCGAATCGGTCCAGGAAGCGATTGACCAACGCGATGGCCTCGTCATGGCCGCCGTGGGTACCGAGGCCCTGCTCGAGGATCAGTGTGCGCCCGATGGAGGCGATGACGACCGCCAGGGCCGCGGGCGGGAATTCGTCCGTGTCGAGCTCGTGTTCGCGAACGATGAAGTTCAGCGCGGTGATCTGCTGTTCGCGCCAGCGCTCCGACCATGCCGAGATTTCGGCCCGAATCTCCTTGCGGTGGTTGGCAAGTCCCATGAACTCCAGCAGCAGCCGGGTGTCCTTGGGTTCGATGAGCGTTGCCCAGAAGGCGTGCAGCGGCCGGTCGGAGGACAACGCCTTCTGCTGGCGCTCCAGGTAGATCGCGGCACCGCGGCGAAAGACGGCCAGGTACAGCTCGTCCATGGTGGGGAAGTAGTAGTGCACCAGGGCCGGTTTGACGCCGGCCTTCGCCGCTACCCGCCGTGACGTGGCCGCGGCGTAGCCCTCCTCGAGCATGATCTGACTCGTGGCGGCCACCAGCATGTCGCGCGTGGTCGAGTCACGCGGCTTCGGTCGATGGGATGCGGTCACTGTGTGGTCTTATCACAGGTCCGGTCAGGGAACCGGCTCGGCGACCATGTCGAAGAACGCGGCACCGGAGTCCGGGATGCGGTTCTGTTTGAACACGTTGACGGCGTAGGAGACCAGGATCATCGAATACAGCAGGTGCAGCAGCCTGGTCGCCTCGTCCGGTAACGCGTTGATGTCGAGCCCGTTCAGGTAGGCGATCGCCTCCTCCGCTCGTGGGGCGATGGCGTCGTAGAAGGTGACGAGGTCGTCGTAGGGCTTGGCCAGTCGCGCCTCGTAGCGCTGCGCGCGGGTCGGCAACGCCCAATCGTCGACGAACGGTTCGAGGTCGGTGAAACCGGCAGGCAGCGTCATGACGACTCTCCGGATCGATAGGCATCCACCGTGTCGCGAATGACGGTGTGGAACTGGCGGATGAGCAGTTCCTGGTCGCTGAGGTGAAAGCTGTTCTGCGCGCGGGTTTTCAGGGCAGAATGGGTCGCCTCGATCGTGTTCACGTCCTGCATCGCGAACTCGATCGTGCTGTCGACCACCAGTTCCTGGGCCAGGCGTTCGGCGGCGTTGGCCGGTGGCAGGAAATACATGTCGATCTCGTAAATGTGCGAGTCGACCGTCTCGGGCCAATAGGTGTAGGTGATGTAGTAGCCGCGGGCCCAGATCTGGATCGAGATGTTCGGGAACACCCAGAACTGGTCGTTGCCCCACGAGGCGATGTCGCCGCGGTTGAGGAAATTCGGTTGCGGCGCTCCGAAGCCCAGGTCGGGAACGTCGTCGGGCCCGAACAGCCCGGCGCGGAACAGCTTGTACACCCAGCGCTGGTCCTGGCGGGCCGGTCCCGCGGTGCCGGGCTCGCGCGGTGGCAGCGGTGGCGGCCCGGGCACCGAGGTGAGCATGTGGGGCCGGAACAGTTCGTAGTGGTAAGAGTCGACGGGCGGCACCATCTTCTCGGCCTTGGCGACGTCGGGATCGATGAAGCGGCCGTGCACATACGGCGGGTGATACCACTCGCAGACCGAATCGACGGCCAGCTTCCAGTTCCCGTTGATGCGGGTGGAAAACCCGTAGTGCTGCGTCATCCTCTCGAAGGGATAGGCCTCGATGCCCAGCAATCCGTCGCCGAGGAAGTCACGCAACGGCACCGGTGCCCCTTCTTGTTCGGAGGCGAGGTTGACGAAGATGAAACCCGCCCAGACCTCGCAGTGCACCGGGGGCATGCGCAGTGTGCTCCTGTCGAGGTCGAAGAACTCGCCCTCGTTGGTGATGTGGTTGACCTTGCCGTCCAGGCCGTAGCGCCACCCGTGGTACTTGCACGCGAATGCCCTACAGGTGCCCGACGTTTCGCGGCCCGGGTGCTCCTGCCAGACCACCTTGTTGCCGCGGTGCGCGCACACGTTGTGGAAGGCGTGCACGGTG
Organism: Mycobacterium sp. 1245499.0; assembly: GCF_001673615.1. Taxonomy (NCBI): domain Bacteria; kingdom Bacillati; phylum Actinomycetota; class Actinomycetes; order Mycobacteriales; family Mycobacteriaceae; genus Mycobacterium; species Mycobacterium sp. 1245499.0. The sequence continues at coordinate 36,993 of NZ_LZMG01000240.1, read as the reverse complement.
TCGTCGCGGTCTCGGGCGATCACGATCGAGGCGAGGCGCCCGGGCAGATCGCGAGTGAAGTAGGAGCCCTTACGGGGCAGCCGTTCGATGCGTCCAACGCACAACCAGTTTCGCTCGAAGACGGCCTTGCGTTCGGCGGTGAAGAACTCCTCGGAGATCGAGTCCTCGTAGCTGACCGGCGCAGTCCCCAGCTCGGGATAGTCGGTGGTGAACTTGCCCCGCCCGGTCGACAGGCGCTGCTGGATGCCGGTCATGACGGGGCTCCGCCATTGCTCGGTGTCGACCATGGCTCCGCGTCCCAGGCCCGGTCCAGCGGCGCCATCTCGCCGCCGAACGGGAAGAAGGCGCGCTGCGCGTAGGTCTCCCGGGCCAACCCGTGGCCGAGCTCGTCGATGAAGGCACGCTTGAGCGGATTGGTGAACAGCTGCCGCGAGTAACGCAGCGTCAGTGGTGGGCGCTTGACCAGTTCGCGGGCGAGTTCCCAAGCCCTGTCCAGCAATTGGTCCTTGGGCAGCACCTCGTTGACCACCCCCCACTCCTTGGCCTCCTGGGCGCCGAGCTTCATGCCGGTCAGCAGGAAATAGCGGGCCCGGGTGTGGCCGGCCAGAAAGCTCCAGATGACATGCTGGCCGTCGCCGGGCACCTGGCCGCGCGGAAAGTGCGAGGCGTCCTGAAAGTAGGCGTCTTCGGCGGCCAGCACGATGTCGCCGAGCAGCGGCACCTCGGAGTGCATATTGCACGGCCCGTTCACCGCGCTGATCATCGGCACGTCGACATCGAGCACATTGGTGATCAAATGACGCGCGTACCAGGCTTTTTCGTCGAGCTTCAGCAGGCCGCGGGTGCCCGGCATCAAAAGATAGTCGGGTTTGTCGACTGGGTCGCCGTTGGGCATGCGTCCCCAGTTGGCGTTGTAGTTCTCGCCGGTTCCGGTGTGGATGAGCACCTTGATCTCGCGGTCGCCCGCGATATCGGCGAACACATCCGACATCTCGTCGTGTGCCCGCCAGTCCCACACCAGGCTGCCGCCGTTGGTGTGGCACTGCATCAACAGGATGCCGTCCTCGGAGAGCTCGAGCCGATAATTCGCGTAGCGATCGTGGTATTCGCTGTATCTGGTGCGCTTCGCCATTGGGCCGTCTCATTCCCGACAAATTGTCAGCCAGCTCGTTTGAGCGATCGCCCAAACTCCGATAGCTGCCATGCTTGCACCTGAAGTCGCGGGGGTCAAGGTTCACCGTCCGTGCAGGCGGGCCACCACCGGTGCGAAGGATTCGATCTGTGACTGCTGCACGGTGACGTAGTTGACGCCCAGGCTTTCCCGGCGCGAATGCAGCTTCTCCACAACGTATTCCGCCGAGCCGATCAGGACATTCGGATGGTCCCGTAACAACTCGGCGGTGATGCCCGTCGACGCCGCCAGCCCGGCCAGTACCGCCTCGGGGTCGTCGGTGATCTCGGTGAAGTACGGCGAGCTTTCGACGTCGAGGCGGCCGTAGCGCTCCCCGGCGGCGGCCCGCACGAACCCGATTCGGCGCTCGGCCACCGCCTGTGGGTCCAGCCCGTCGGCGTCGCGCGCCACAAAGGGCACGCTGGAGATGCTGACGATGTCGGCTTCGCGCCCGGCCAGCGTGAGGACGCGCTGTCCGCCGCCGCCGATCATGACCGGCGGATGCGGTTGTTGCACCGGTCGCGGCCGGCCCGCATAGCCGCGTACCCCGACGAACTCGCCCGAGCAGTCGAGTTCCTCGCCCCGCCAATGGGCCTTGATCAGCGAGACCACCTCGGCCAGCTTGGCGATCCGCCGGCCCGGCCGGTCGAATTCGAGGCCCATCGCGGCGTACTCGACGCCGCTCCAGCCGGCGCCGATACCGAATTCGAGCCGGCCCTCGGAGAGCAGGTCGAGCGTCGCCGCCTCCTTGGCCAGCACCGCGGGCACGTGGTAATCGATGCAGAAGACGCGGCAACCGATGCGCAAGGTGTCGGTCCAGGCCGCCGCCGCAGCCATCGCCGCGACCGGTGCCAGGTCCTGGCGCGGGGTGCGCGCCTGGCGCTGCGCGGGCCCCGGCCCCAGGTAGTGGTCGGCGAGGAAAAGCGTTGTGTAGCCGAGGTCTTCGACGCGGCGAACGGTGTCGCGCCACGCGCGCGCGTCGGCGGCATTGGTCGCCTGCACTCCGAACCGAAACGGGGGTCTGCCCATCAACGGACCCTAAGCGGGGCGGCGGAACCGAATCAAGGCGAATCCGAGATGTCGCGTCTTGACCGTCGCGGCGGCCGGGTGATAGGCATGTGGAGCCCATGTTTGGGCGGTCGCTCAGGAAAGCCGAGGTGATGCGCGCGTGAAGACGGCGGTCGTTACCGGCGGCGCCTCGGGGATCGGCCGTGCCGTCGCCGAGCGGTTGCGCAGCGACGGGTTTCAGGTGGCCGTGCTCGATCTGGCTGTCACCGATGACGGGTTCGGTTATGGCGCCGATGTCACGGACCGCGCTCAGGTCGATGCCGCGATAGCGGCCATCCGCAAGGCGTTTGGCCCGATTCTGGTGTTGGTCAATGCGGCAGGCGTGGAAGGGTTCGCGAAGTTCTCGGACATGTCCTTCGAGCAATGGTCGAAGGTGATCGACGTCAACCTGCACGGCGTTTTCCACACCGTCCAGGCCGTGCTGCCCGACATGGTCGAGGCGAAATGGGGGCGCATCGTCAACATCTCGTCGTCCAGCACGCACTCCGGGCAGCCGTTCATGGCTCACTACGTCGCCGCGAAGTCCGCGGTGAACGGGCTGACCAAATCGCTGGCCCTCGAATACGGACCAGTGGGCATCACCGTCAATGCGGTGCCGCCGGGCTTCGTCGATACCCCGATGCTGCGCAGCGCCGAGCGCCGCCACCTGCTCGGTGGGACCGTGGAGGACCACATCCAACGCACCCCGGTGCGTCGCGTGGGCAAGCCGGAGGACATCGCCGCGGCCTGCGCCTTCTTTGTCTCCGAGGAGGCCGGCTACATCACCGGCCAGATACTGGGCGTCAACGGCGGGCGCAACACCTGAACACCAAACACTTGGATTCCCAACGGGATTGATGCGCGAGCGGGATGCTCCGCTGGTCGGCGGCGCCGGGCTGACCATCCCATGATTGGGAAGTTCGAGATCGGGGAATGGGTGGGGCATCCATCCACAGACAAGGAATCCCGGTGGCCACCAGCTTCAAGGACGTCATTCAATCCAAATACCTGCTGTTGACGACATTCACCAAGGACGGGCGTCCGAAACCGACGCCGATCTGGGGCGTGCCCGACGGTGACGACAAATTGTTGGTGATCACCGACGACGGCTCGTGGAAAACCAAGCGAATCAACAACACTCCCAGGGTGACAATCGCCAAGAGCGCGGCGCTGGGCAAACCCAAGAGCGACGAGGTCGAAGCCGTCGCCCGGGTGTTACCGAAATCCGAGACGCGGCGGGTCTACAACGCCGTCCTCAAGCGGTATTGGTATCACGCGTGGTGGTTCTATGCGCACACGATCGTCCGCGGCGGCATCGACAAGGTGCACGTCGGCCTGGAGATCAAGCCCGCGGCCTGACAGCCCGCGCGGCTAGGAGCCCTCGGAGCGAATGGCCTCAAAAGTATCTGCGACCGTCTCCTGCGGATCCCGGTAGGTGATGCCGAGTTCTCGTTCGCTCGGGGAATCGTCGGAGGCCGGCATTTGCGTGTAGTACTGCATTCCGGCCCACGTGAACGGCGTTTCGAAGGGCAGGAAGCGGTTCGCTCGATCCAGCACCGCGCCCGCCACGCGCAGCGCCGTGTCCGGGATGGGGACGGCGACCATCGGCGTCCCCGCGACCTCGCCGAGCAGGTTGGCCAGGTCCGCCGCGGGCACCCGATGACCGCCGGCGGTGTAGCGGCGGGGTCCGTGCCCGGGTTCGAGTAGGGCCGCGTGCAGCGCGGCCAGGTCCCGTACGTCGACGATCAGCCACGCCGCGCTGCGGCCCGGGATCGCGTGCATCTGCAGCGCGGATCGCACACCCTCGCCGGCCTCGCCGAACTGGTCGCCGACCGGCGGGCCGAGCACCATGCCCGGATAGGTGATGTTGACCGGCGCGCCGGCATCCTGCAGGCCCCGGGCGTAGATCTCGACCTGTGCCTTGGAGGTTCCGTATCCATCCGCGCCGCCCACCACCGGCAGGTCCGCCGTCAACGTCTCCAGGTCGGGATGGAACAGCGCGGTGAAGCTGGACACGTGGACGATGGGGTCCAGGCCCAGCTCGACCGACTGCCCCAGGACGTTCTGCGCGCCTTGCATATTGGTGGCGAGCATCTCGGCGGTCTGACGGGGGTCGGTGGCCACCAGTGCGGCGCTGTGCACGACGGCGTCGCAGCCCTGCAACGCCTCCCGCACGGCGACCCGGTCGGTGATGTCGGCGACGGCGAAGTCCGAGACGTCCACGCCCAGCTTGGCGACGGTGGTCTGCAACTTGTCGGGGTTTCGCACCAGGAACCTGACGGAGTGCCCGGCATCGGAGATGGCCTTGGCGGTCCAGCCGCCGACGAATCCGGTACCGCCCGTGATCAGAACCCGCATGGCCTCATTCTGCAAGACCGCCGAATCTACAGGTGGCTCGAGGCGAAGTTCGCCGCTTGGTTCGTCATGCCGTTGATCGGATATGACGTGTGCGCGGCGAAATCGCTGCCGTCGCCCTTGCCGCAGACCGGGTCACCCTGCGCGCACAACTCCAGGGTCTTGGGCTGATACAACGGGCCGATGGTCAGCGGCGGTGCGTTGTACTTCTGCAGGAACTGACCCGACGGCGTTCCGAACAGCGTCACGGCGGCGACGTGCTTGGCGACGTCGGGCGGCATCGGCGGGGGTACCGCGGACGCGGGCACCCCCGGGGGCACGGCGGCCGAGGTGGTGTATCCCGCGACGGCAGCGCCCTGCGAGTAGCCGCCGAGCACCTCTTTGGTGTTGGGACAGTTCGCGGCCATCGACTCGATGTGCGAACTGGCGTCGCGGATACCGTCGATGACGGTCAACGGAAAGTCCGGGCTCGAAAAGTCAGTGCTGGCAGGGTAATTCACCGGATACACGGTCAGTGACCTGCCGCCGACCTGTGAGCGCAACGCGTCTACGAAGGGCTGGCCGATCCCGCCGACGCCGGGCGCCTCGCCCGATCCCCGGGCGAAAACGACCTCGACGTCCGGACACGGCTCGGCCACCGCGGACGGTGCCGGCGCGCCAGCCATCAGCGCACCGCACACCGCCGCCGCGGAAAGCAGACTAATCGACAGTCGGCGCGCCAACATGGCGGCCGACCCATCGCGGCAGTTCATTACTTCTTGAAGGCGTCCTTCACCTTTTCACCGGCGTCCTTCAGGCTGGACTTCGCCTGGTCCGCCCTGCCCTCGTTTTTGGTGTCGTGATCGCCGGTCGCCTTGCCGACTGCCTCCTTGGCCCGGCCGCCGAGGTCCTCGATCTTGTTCTTCAGCTTGTCTTCGTTGCTCATGCCGCTGTGGCTACCCAGCAATGGCGGCTGCCAAAACCCGCGCTGCTGTCATCATGGATTCGTGAGCACCGCAATCGTGGTGGCGGTAGTGGCGGGGTTGATGCTGCTCGGCATCGGCATGGTGATCAATCAGCTGCTGCGCCTGAGGCGCTATTTGGGGGACTCGCCCACCGTGCAACCCCCCGGTACGGATGCTGACCCGCCTCCGGACCCACCGACCCCCTGACGGGGTGCCGCGGGTTCAGCTCGCAATCGCGGCGATCGCGGCCGCGCTCTCCAAGTCGCCGAAGGCGACCGCGTATCGCTGAGCCAGGGCCGCGGCGACTTCGACGCGTTGCCAGAGTCCCCCGCCGGCGCTGGCCGTGCACAGCCACAAAGCCAACCCGTGTGCGACCGACGCGCGATAGCGCAACCAAACCTCTGCCGGGGACGGAATCTCGTTGGCGGACAGCGCGAGCGCATCGCGGTATTCGTCGAGGAGGCTGCGTTCGTGCCTGCGGCGATCATCAACCGTCAGAGCGCCCTGCAGGAAGTAGCCGAGGTCAAGTGACCAGTTTCCCCGGCGCGTCATCTGCCAGTCCAGGAACCCTACTGCGCCGTGTGGCGTGACGTAGGTGTTGCCGATGTGTGGATCGCCGTGCAGCAACGTCTGGGGCGATGAGGTCAGGGTCCGGATGTACGGCTTCCACACTGACTCGACGAGATGGTCGATGGTCAGATTCAGCACCTCGGCGGGAGTGTCGTGATCGAGGAGTTCCAGGGCCGACGGCAGCGGGGCGTATTGCAGGCCGTCGAAGGGCAGGAACGGTTCGAGCCAGACGAGACCCGGATGTCGCAGTACGCGCTCGCCCCAGTATCGGCCGTGCAGTCGGCCCAGGGCGCGCACTCCGGAGGCGGCCTCCTCGACGGTCAGCGGGCGGAGCGAGTCACGCGGATCCGCCGCGCGTGCGTTCAGATCCTCCATGACCATGATGAAGTCGTAGGCGTCTTCATCGATCACAGCGGTGTACACCGCCGGGTGTTCGAGCGGCAGGGGAACACCGGACATGAATAACCGCGGCTCGTGGAACATCCCGCTGGTCATCCGGATCAGCTCTTTGTGAGCCGGATCGGCGGCCTTGACGAATACGGTGGCCGGACCGTCGCCGGCCGAGTAGCTCAGCGCTAGTCGGGCGCGCCGGTTGGTGCCGTCGTCGCGGAGCTCGACGGCCACCTCGTCGACGACGGCATCGGGGTGACTCTCCGCGAGGGCCGCCGACATCCAGGCCGGGGTGATGTCGTCCCAGCTCTGCGGCACCGACAGCGGCAGCGTGCGCACCAGGATCCTCTCGTCGTGGCGGCCGTGGTGTGCCAGTAACGACACGGACCGTGTCGTTACTGGCTAGGAGGGGAAGTTACCGCATGTGGCGCACCCTTTGGAAGGGCTCGGGCTGATCTAAGCTCGCCCTCATGCCTCAGATGAGGGGCGGCAGACCGCGCGACATGCAGCTTGACGATGCGATCCTGGTGGCCACCCGGGATCTGTTGGCGGTGGGCAGTTACGCCGAGTTGTCGATGGAGAAGGTGGCCGCCCACGCCAAAGTGGGCAAGAAGACGTTGTACCGCCGCTGGCCGTCGAAAGCCCCACTCGTCGCAGATGCCGTCCTGGACGCCTACGGTCGAGGCGGCTCGTTCGAGGTCCCCGACACCGGCGACCTACGAGCCGATCTGCGCTCCTGGCTCGTCGAGCACGCGGAATTCATCGCCGACCCGGCGAGCGCAGCGCTCATACGGGCGCTGATTGCCGCCGCGGCCGCAAGCGCGGCGGATAACGAGGCGCTCTACCAACAGCTCAGCATCCCCCAGCACGCCGGGCTGTTGGCCCGCCTGCGCCGCGCCGCCGGCGACGGCCACTTGCAGGCCGACGCGGATCTCGATTCGGTCGCGAACGCGCTGATCGGCACCCTGCTGCTGCGCGTGCTGACCGGCATACCGGCCGGCGGCCCGCCCGCGACCGAGTTCGACGGACTCCTCGACGCGCTTCTCGACGGCGCCGCGCGCTGATCCGCGAAGGCAGCTATCTCAAGCCAGGTCGGCGACGGACGGCGCTTGGGAACTAGATCTTTGCGTTGCCGCGCGGCAGTGTCAGCGGAAGATCGGCGTAGGTGGCGATGCCCGGCGCCGCGGCGACGACTGCGGCGATCCCGTTGATGGCCGGCACGGCCGTCATGATGTGGCCGAGGTCCATGAATTCCTCGAGCGTCGTGGCCTCGAAGTACGGCGGCGGCAGGAAGCCGACCTTGGTGGTGACCGTGGGCTGGCCGTCGATCTGGATGACCCAGCCATCCTGCTCGATCTTCCAGTCGGGTTCCAGGGTCTGGCCCTTTTTCCACCGGACGTTGAGGTCGATCAGCGTCTTGTCGTTGACGACGCCCTGCCAGCTGATGTAGGTGCCCGCGACGTGTCCGGCCGGGATGGTCCAGGACGCCATCACGAGATCCTCGGTGGTCTGGGCGAACTCGGCGACGCAGCGCACCTCGTCGAGCTCGACGCCCAGCGCGTCACCCACCAACCGGACGGCCTCACCGAAAATGGCGGTGCCCTTCGCCGCCATCGCCGGCAGGTCGGGATGGTCGATCGGCTGGCCGAAGCCGACGGGCTTCTCGGTCTCCGGCGAGTCATAGAAGGTGGTGTCGGCGGCCTCGTTGACGGTGACCTTGTCGATCCGGTTGCAGACCATGGCCGAAACGATGGCCAACAGTTCGGCGAAGCCGGGGCTGACGCCGGACCCGAAGATGGTGGAGCCGCCCTTCTCGCAGGCCTCCAAGATGCGGTCGCGACCCTCGCCAAGATTGTGGCCGGTGATGAACGACGCCGTGGTCACCACGTTGACGCCCGCGGACAGAATGCGGACCAGTTCGTCCACGTTGATCCACATCGGGTTGTAGACCACGCAGTCCGGCTTCAGCGCCAGCAGCTCATCGATGTCGTTGGTGGCCGCGATCCCGAGCGGCTCGATCCCGACGAGTTCCCCGGCGTCACGGCCCGCCTTCTCCGGCGACCAGGCGTAGCAGCCCACCAGTTCGAGGGTGGGGTTGGTGACGATCGATTTCAGCGAGCTCTTGCCGACGTTTCCGGTGTTCCACTGAACCACTCGATAGGTGTTTGGCACTCGCTCAGCATAGGGAATGACCGGGGTTCTTAGTAGGCCTAATAGGCAGATTCCGAGGCCAATATTTCGGCGAGGAAGGCGTCGCGCGGCGGCCGATCCAGCCGCGACCGAGCCCAGCGCCGCACCCGCTCCCGGATCTGCGGGGATTCCGTGGTTTCTGCGCCCACCAGAACCGAGGTCGCCGACCAGTCGTGGTCCCAGGCCGCCGACTCCGTCAGGGGGCGCCCCTGGCCGTCGGCGAGCTGGACGGTTGCGCGGCCGGTGGCGTCCAGGGTGCCGCGGCCCTCGATGGCTGCGGAACGCAGCCGCACCGCGATGCCGGTGGCCGGGTCCGACCCGATGACGGCGGCCTGCACCACGGCGACGACCGTCGAGCCGCGGGCCTCGATGCTCCAGTCGACGGTGTTTTCGCCGGCATCGAAGACCGCGGGCGCAACCCCGCTCCAGGCGATGGTGGCGACACCACGGGCTATCGCGCCCGCGCCGCGCGGACCCGCGCCCGCGCCGGCGGCCAGCGCGTAGTCATCGCATCGATCGGTGGGCAATGCCAGAACGAAACTCGAATCATCAAGCGCCGCAGTGAGTTCAGACCATTCGTCGCCACCGACGCCGACCTCTTCGGCGAGGCCGGCGCCGGCCCGGACCAGGTCTACGACGCGTGAATCAGCGCTGCGCAACTGGCTCATCAGCGCGGCGGCGTGCGGCGCAAGCAGCTGTGTCACATCCGAATCCAGCGTGTCGTCGGCGAAGAAGCCCTGCGCGCCGGCGGTCAGCAGCGCAACCTCGACGTCAAGCAGCGCGCGGTCCAGGCCGGCGAGTCCGTCTTGCCTGCTGGCGGGCCACCACCGGCGCAGCCAATGGCCGGTGGCGAGCCTGCGCAGGGGGGCGACCGAGCCCGGCGCTGGGTCGACGCCCACGAGCTCGATCGTGCGCGGTGGACCCGTCTCGCCGCCCACGGCCGACACCAGCGCGACGTGTCCGGCTTCACCGAGGACGCGCCACAACCAGTCCGCGCGCGACACGTCGGTGAACGTGAGGTGCGGCGCCGCGCCGTCGGGGTCGTCCACCGTCCACGACAGCACCGCACCGCTGACCTCCAGCAGGGCGATCAGAGGCGTTGCGGCAGCGGGGTTTACCGGCCCTGTGCTCCAAAGCCCGGAATCGGCAACCAGTCTCATCCGGCCACCTGCAATTCCAGCATCGCTTTGATTCGCTGCCGGTGATCCAGACTCACCGACCGGGCCACCCCGTCCAGCAGCGCGCGCACGTCGTCGACGTCGTCACAGCGTTCCTGCCAGACGTCACGTCCGTGCAGCCGCGCCCACAGCCGGCTCAGGTAGGGCTGCGCGAAGGCCGCGAGATCGTCGACCACTTGCCGTTGCCGTGGATGAATCGGGCCGTTCTCGGCCAGATACCGCCGGGCGTGCAACACGTACGCTTCCTTGCGCAGCCGCGCCTGTATCTGCGTGGCCAGGTCATAGCGGCACGATGCGGACGGGTCCAGCGGAGCCAGCTCGACCGCGACCTCGATGCCGGCCACCAGCGTGGCTTGGTTGTCCTCGGCCAGCAACCCCCATGGCGCGCAGGCCCGGTCGACCTCTTCCTCGCACAACATGGGGATTTCGGGTAACGCGTCACGATCCAGGGCGCGTCGCAGGGTCGCCCGCACCCGGTCCACCACACTGCGATCCAGCGGGCGGTCACCGTCGGCACCCGGTGAAATCGCCGGAGGGCGTTGCGGGGCAACGGAACTCAGTCCCAGCTCGACGATCGACCAGGGCAATTGGCCGGTATCGGTGCGGGCCAGCGCGCCCAGGTTGTACGGGGTGGGGTCGGTGATCATCGCCGACCAGGCGCGCTGACGGGCCGCCGCGGCGCCATGGCCGGCGACCGCACCCAACACCGTGCCGAGCTCGGCCCGCAACGGCTCGATGACGGCTTCTCCCGCCCGGACGTCGCGCCAACTACGTTCCAACTGTTCGGCCAGCGTGGCAACGACATCGGCATCGGCCACGTATCGATGCAGGACCTCGATCGCGGTGCGATCGCGATCCCGGTGGATCTCGCCGAGCACTGCCGCCGCGGTCTCGTAATCCTGCGGCGTCGGTGGGCCTTTCGTCACGGCGAGTTCGAAGCAGACCGGGAAATACAGTTCCTGGGCGTTCCCGGTGCGAATCCGCTGCCTGCGGCGCTCGAGCTTGAGCGCCTCGAACCAGGCTGCGGCCGAACGCAATTCGGAGCCGCAGCCGACGATGAGATCGTGCATGGCCGCCGCCGTCTCGGGCGTGACGACCGGGGCCGAATAGCCGGGATTGGATCGCAGCCGCAGCACCAACGGGTCGAGGATGCGTTTGACGGTCCGGCTCAACGGGCCGCCGTCATCACCGCTGAGCACCTCCACGCCGGGGCCGATGGCCCGCCACGCCGCCTCGATCACCGAGCGCCGCGGATGGCCCGCCGCCTCGCCCGCCGCGGCGGGCGCTACCTGCGGGTCGGCGCTCATCTGCACAGAATAGGGCCATCGCAAACTTTGCGGCAGCCATAAAGTTGGGTTCGGTAGCCGGTGCGCGGCGGGACGCTGATCGCATGAACACACTGTTGCCGCTGGCCGACTGGCTCCGGTCGCGCCGCCGTCGCGACGCCGGAAATCGCACCGTGGGGGTCGGCACCGTGCGCAAGGTCAAGCGCCAGGTCTTCATCGAGGTGGTCGCCGTTTCGGGCGAGACGTTCATCGGCAAGCTGGCGCGATGCGACGGTGGCCCGGACCTGTCCGTGCTGCGGCCGGGCCTGGTCGTGCTGGTGGCCTTCGATCCGACGGCCCGCGAGGAGCTTTCGCTGCCCGACGACGTGCTGGCCGTACACGCGGCCTGGGTGGCCTCGCTGTGAGCGCTACCGCGCGCCGTCCACGGCGAACGTGACCAAGGCCGCCCAATACAGCGGGCTGGCCTCGACATCACCGTCGCGCCAGCGCCGCATCCGCTCCCGCTGCCACCGATTCACCGCGCATCCCGCCTCCTCGGCGGTGTCGTGGGCGGTGTCCACGGCAGCCACCAGATCGGCCATCGGATCGCCCGGCTGGTCGCCGACAGTGTCGGTCGACCCGGTGAATTGCCGGTGGGCGGCGGTCGTCGGCAGCGACCACAACGTCGCGGTCACCAGCTGCGCGCCGTTCAGGATCATCGCCGCCACCAGCCCGGTGGCCTCGTCGAACTGATAGTCACCGCCCGATCCGCAGGCCAGCAGCGCTACCCGGGGCGGCATCGGCAACCGCAGGGTCATCAGGTCCGAGGCGGTCAGTGGGCGATGGTCGCCGATCGCGTCGGCATCGCCGGGGATGTCCGCCGTATCGGCCAAATGCAGGGCCGCCCGGTCCGCCCGGGTCGGGTGATCGTGCTGGTCGTCCGCCGAACTCGCATGCCCGACGTAGAGCAGTCGGCACGGGTGCTGACCGAGCAGGTCGGCGAGCCACCCGCGGTCGGCGTCCTGGCGGCGGAACAGGTCGACGCTGGTGTCGGCGTGTGGCAGCACGGGCCGGCGCCGCATGACGGCGGCGAAGTGCTGCGCCACCGGCGTGTCCGGCGCGGGCCGACCCAACACCGATCCGAGGGCGGAATCGGGCCGTTGACCAGGCACCCGAGGATCCAGAATCAGCAGCGGTGGCCCATCACGCCGGGCCTCCCAGTCGCCCGGCGTGCGCGGCGAGTGCACGATGTTGGGTGGCACCGCCATCAGCACGTCGACCAGTTCCATCAACCGATGGCCGTCGGTCAATTCCGCGATTTCGGCTAGCCGCCAGGGGATTTGGGCCGCGGTGCGGCCGCTGGAGGTGATCGCATCCTGGCGCGCACGCACCAGTTCTTCCTTGCTCGGACCCGATTTCGGGATCGCCAGCAGCCCCCACGGCACCCGGGCCAGCCGTGCGCTGGGCGAGACGAACAGCACCGCCCGCGGCGAGGCCGCGCATTCGGCCAGCAGCTGCCACCCCGCCGTGCCGATGAGCAACACCCCGAGGATGTAGGCGACTGTGAGTTCGGTGTCCGGCGTGGCGAACGGTCCCGTGGTCAGCGCGCGCCCGATGGCGTCGCGGCGGCTTTCGGCGCCGTGCGGCTCGGGCAGGGCAGCGGTGAGTTCCTGCAGCGCGGCCAGCAGCAGCGGTTCTTCCAGCACCCAGGTGACGGTTCTGGACGGCTGGCCGACGATCCGCAGACTGGCGTAGGTGGCGATGCCGAGGTCGGCGTAGCGCAGCACCAGGGTCAGCCGGTCGGGCTCACTCATGGGAACGTCGACCAGGCGGGCTCGGCCGCGGTGACCTCGCGCCCGTAGCGCTGCAAAGCCAGCGCCCGATAGTGACTCAGGATCGGCGCCGCCCCCGGTTGCATTTGCAACGGCGGCAACGGGCCCAGCCTGGTCAGCGACGCGCCACCCGCAATCGGCGGGCCCGCGGCGGCCAGCGCGGCGGGCTCCGTTTCCGCCTCGACGGGAACCGATGCGACGGCCGTCGAAGCCCATTCGCCGATCCGCGGTCGCTGCAGCCCCTCGAAAGCGCCTCGCGCGCTGTGATATTCGACCAGCTCGCTGATCAGCGCGGTGTTCTCCCACTCCCAGGCGACCGCGAAGGCACCGGCCAGGATGGGCGCCGAGATGCCGGTGGCCCAGCGTGCCCGCGCATCGGCGTCGGCGATCGAATAACGCACCGAGTCGACCGCCAGGGCGGCCGGCACCTTGAGCTCGGCTGCCTGTTCGAGCTTGGACATTCCGCGCCAGTACTCCGGCGTGCCGACCTCGCCGCGCAGGATGCCGAGCCCCTCGGCCTGGCGCGCCTCGGTTTCCTGCAGCATCTCGTCGGGGTCGCCCGAGCTGTCAAAACCCAGGTCGGCCAAAGCGTCGGCGCGCCAGACCGTTCCGAGATGATTGTCCAGCTGGGCGTACTGCAGCCAGCTGCTGCGTGGCGAGGAGTCCAGCAATTCGCGGGCCTGCGCGATGAGCTCGACGGCGTCGGAAAAGCGGCTCCAGAAGATGGCGATCCAGCTGCGCTGCAACAGGATCCGATGCAGGGGCAGCGGCTTTCCCAGTTCGCGCCAGTGCCGTTCGGCATGTCCCCAGCATTCGTCGGCGGCTTCCAGGGCACCGGATCCCAGCCGGGTGAGTCCCAGGTACAGCCAGCACCGGGCGACGTCGTTGGCCCGGTCGTGGCGGGCGATGACGGGGTAGGCCTGACCGACAAGTTCCTCGGTGCCGGCATGGTCGTTGGCCGCCCAGCGCGCCGCCGCGCGCTCCAATTGCGCTCCGGCTGTGGCCAGTTCCCAACCCTTGGCCGCCGCCCGCGCTTCGGCGCGGCGCAGCCACGGCTCGGCCTCCTTCAACCGCCCCGTCTCCACGCAGAACCTGCCGTACCCGGTGGCGCCGGTGATCCACAGGTGGTCGGCGCGCTCACCACCATCGCCGGCTTGACCGATGTTGTCAAGAACCTGTTCCCACAACGGAACTGACCGCACATGCAGGTCGTCGTCGCACAACGCGGTGGCACACCGGATCCGCGCGTGGGTGCACAGGTACCGGTGTTCGCCGGCGAGGTCGGGGTGGTCTTCTCCGGAGTCGTTGGCGCACAACGACTCCAGCCCGGCCGCCGCGGCCTCGTGATCGCCCAGCGCGGCGGCCAACCCGGTGCGCAGGAACTGCGCCCGTCGCGAGTACCGGCGGGTCATCCGCGCGATCTCACCGTCGGACAGTCGCACCCGCTCGGCCGCATCCGGCATCGTGCCCGCGGCGATAGCGGCGTAGATCGCCAGGCAGTCTTCGATGCGCCGGACGGATTCGCGGACCCCGTCGTACGCCCCGCGCGCCAGGTAGATCTCGCCAAGCTGCCCAAGGGCTTCCAGCATGAGGTCATCCCGGTCGTCGCGTTCGATCCGCGGAATCAGCGACAGCAGCAGTTCGCGGGCACCGGACTCATCGGCGGCGAACGCCAAACGACGCGCCTTGTCCAATTCGTCCGGGATCGACACGGCTGCATCATAAGTCCGCGAGTGCTGCCTGGTTGGCCAAACCGCGAGCGGCGGACGCGTGAGTGAGGCACGTCCGCCGCTCGAGGGCCGCAACCGATCAGCCGCAGGACACCTTGATGTTGAAGTCCTTGGTGATCATTCCCGCCATCGGGTTCTTCATGTCGGCGCCCTGCGCCTGACCGGTGATGGTGTAGGTCTTGCCGTCCACCGCGACGTTGGCCGAACCCACCTTCGCGCCCATGTTGTCGCTGACCGCCAGGGCGTTGCCGTCGACAACCAGGGCCAGCGACTGCACCTTCGGGTTGGCCTCGTCGGTGAGCACCACGGCCAGCGCCTGCTGGGCGCCGCCAGTGGAGCCGCTGCCGATGTTGATCTTGCCGCCGGTCCGCACGCAGGTCACCGACGCGGGGTTCACGCCCGCGAGGTCGGTACCGCCCACCTTGACCTGCGCGCTGGTGCCCGTGGAGGCGCTGGGCGCCGTGCTCGACGCCGGTGCGGCCGAGTGGCCGCCGCTCGAGCACCCCACCAGGGCCACTGAAGCCGCGGCGCAGCCCAGGGTCCCAATCGCAGCTGCGAGAAGACGTTTCACTTGTGGTTCCTTCCTTCGTGCGCCGCCCCGATGGCGTCGTCCTGGCGTCAGTACAGACCGCGACAGCCGCTACCGATCCCAAATTTCGGCCGGCCCGGCGGTAGGCTGCGTCGGTGTCGGAGCCGGCGAAGGGAGTACCGCAATGCTCAGCGTGAAATGGCTGGAAAAGCCTGAGGCCCATGACTTTCCGGCCGCAGCGGACTACCTCAGCATGCTTGCGGGCGCACAAACCGTGAAAAAGGCGATCAAAAAGCTCAAGTCCGGGACGGTGACACACCGCAAGGCCAAGGACATTCTGCGGGCGGCGCGGCTGGGCCTGCTGCCGGTGGACAATCCGCACGTCGCCGCGGACCTGACCAAGATCGAGAAGGGCCTGCCGCTGTCACCCATCCTGCTGGTGCGCGGTGACTTCCGCACCGGGGTTCCGGTGCAGATCGCCGACGGGTACCACCGCGTCTGTGCGAGTTATCACACCGACGAGAACACGGACATTCCCGTGGTCCTCGCGGCCATCGGCGGCTGAACGAAGGGATGATCGTGATCGACATCGACACCGTGGGATCCGTGCAGGTGCTGACCCTGTCGTCGGGTCCGGTCAACGCCCAGGATGTCGAGCTGCTCGAAGAGCTGGCTTCGGCGGTGAACGAGCTGGCGCGTTCGGACGCCGGTGCGCTGGTCGTCACCGGTGCCGGCCGCGCCTTCAGCGCCGGCGTCGACCTCAACCGAGTGGTGCAGGGCGGCGCCGGCTACACCGATCGGCTGGTCCCCGCGCTGTCCGCGGCCTTCGAGGCGATGTTCGGCTATCCGGGACCCACCGTCGCCGCGATCAACGGCGCCGCCATCGCGGGCGGCTGCGTCCTCGCGTGCGCCTGCGACCGCCGCCTGATCAGCCCGCAGGCGCAGATCGGCGCGGCCGAGGTGCGCGTCGGGGTCCCGTTCCCCGTCGCCGCGCTGGAGGTCATGCGTTACGCGTGCGGGGTGCACGCCGACGAGGTGCTGCTGGGCGGCCGCAACTATCGGGGCGCGGAGGCGGTGGCCCGCGGACTGGCCCACCGCGTCGTCGACGACGAGCTCCTCGAGGCGGCGCTGGCGGAGGCGTCGGACCTGGGCAGCATCCCGCCCGACGCCTACCGGCAGACCAAGACCCAGTTGCATGCCCCGACGACGGCGCGGATCCAGGAGGCCCGCGGTGTGGATGACGAGGTCCGCCGGATGTGGGGCACGGACGAGACGCTGGGACGGATCGCCGCCTATGTGGAGCGGCTGCGGCGCCGCTGACTAGTTCTCGTCGACGGTTTCGTCCAGGGCGACACCGGTCGGCGTGCGCCTGCGCCGCATTCGGTGCGACCCCTTGCCGGTCGGGCGCCGGTTACGCAACTTGGCCCGCGACTCGTCGGGCTCGTCGCCCTCGGCCGCTTCGGCGTCCTCGATCGGTGTTGCCTCGGTTGCCGGCTCCGGCTTGGGCTCGGTGGCCACGGCGGGTTCCGCGGCCGGCTCAGCCTGGTCGGCGTCCGCGGTCTCTTCGACTTCCCCGGCGGCGGTCTCCTCCTCGTCCGCCTCGTCGGCTTCGTCCGCCTCGGCCTCGTCGGCGGCCGTCTCGGTGTCGGCCTCCTCGCCCTTCTTGCGCCGCACGCGACGCTTCTTGGGCTTCTTCGCCTTGATCGGTTTGGGCGGCGGCGGGGGCAGCTCGGCGACGAAGGAGAGGTAGAAGGCGAAAAAGCCGAGCAACGCGATCGCGGCGGCGGCGCCGTAGATGCCGAACAGCCACCGCCCGGCGGCGTCCAGGCTCAGCCAGATCTCGCTGATCGCCGTCCCGATGATCAGCACACCGGCCAGCACGTGGGCCACGATCGACCAGATCCTGATGGACAAGGCCAGCTGCGGCGTCCCCAGCTCGGGCTTGCGGGTGCGCAGCTGGGTAAACACCACCGGCAGCGCCGCGAGCGCAATGAGGGCGCCCGTCACAATGCGCAGCGCCATCCCCAGCGTGCGTGAGGTGTCGCCCATCAGCTCCGGCCAGCGGGGCAACACGAAGAAGAAGTAGAGGGCGCCGGCAGCGAGGGCGAACACCAGGTGCCATGGCACGGCGATCTTGCGCCCCATACCCCTCCTCGTGCTGGTGAATTCACGCCAGCCTAAGGCGGCCGACCCGAATCCATATCAATTCGTACCTGTCCGCTAGGCGGACAAATGGCGGAGGATGCGGGATTTGAACCCGCGAGGGCTGTTAACCCAACCCGCGTTCCAGGCGAGCGCCATAGGCCACTAGGCGAATCCTCCGTGGCCATGGTAACCGAGGGCCCAACGGCCGCCGCCAGTTGCTCGTCGTCCACCCCGGGGCAGGTATTAGACTCATCGCTGGACCCCGCGCGGCGTCTATCCTGTGAACTCCCCCAGGGCCGGAAGGCAGCAAGGGTCAATGGGCTCTGTCGGGTGCGCGGGGTCCCCTAGGTCAAATGGGTGCCGACCCGCTGCGCGCGGGGCTGCCGCGCTTGCGATCGCCGCTGTGCATCATCAGTGACGACCCGCCGCGCCCGGTCCCCCGCAAGCGGGAGGTACCCCCGGCGCCGCGCTTGCGGCCGCCACCAATGCCGACAGCGAAAGGGTTCACGGTGTCGCTGGAGTCCCTCACCCCGGCCGAGCTCGCGGCCGCAAACGCCCGCCACCAGCAGGATTACGCGGCCCTGCAGGCCAAGAAGCTTTCTCTGGACCTGACCCGCGGGAAACCGGCCCCCGCCCAGCTGGACCTGTCCAACCAGCTGCTGAGCCTGCCCGGCGACGACTACCGCGACAGCGAGGGGACCGACACCCGCAACTACGGCGGCCTGCACGGCCTGCCCGAACTGCGGGCCATCTTCGGCGAGCTGCTCGGCATCCCGGTGCAGAACCTGATCGCGGGCAACAACTCCAGCCTGGAACTGATGCACGACCTCGTCGCCTTCTCGATGCTGTACGGCGGCGTGGACTCGCAGCGGCCCTGGAAGGACGAACCGACCGTCAAGTTCCTGTGCCCCGTCCCCGGCTACGACCGGCACTTCGCCATCACCGAGACGATGGGCATCGAGATGATCCCCGTCCCGGTGCTGTCCGACGGGCCCGACGTCGACCTGATCGAAGAGCTGGTCGCCGCCGACCCGGCCATCAAGGGCATGTGGACGGTGCCGGTGTTCGGCAACCCGACCGGGGTCACCTACTCCTGGGACACCGTCCTGCGGCTGGTCCAGATGCGGACGGCGGCGCCGGACTTCCGGCTGTTCTGGGACAACGCCTATGCGGTGCACACTCTGACGCACGACTTCATCCGGCAGGTCGACGTGCTCGGGCTGGCGGCCGCCGCCGGCAACCCCCATCGCCCGTACGTGTTCGCATCCACCTCCAAGATCACCTTCGCCGGCGCCGGCGTGAGCTTCTTGGGCGGATCGCTGGGCAACATCGCGTGGTACCTGCAGTACGCGTCGAAGAAATCGATCGGACCCGACAAGGTCAACCAGCTGCGGCACCTGCGCTTCTTCCGCGACGCCGACGGCGTGCGCCTGCACATGCTGCGGCACCAGCAGATCCTGGCGCCCAAGTTCGCCCTGGCCGCCGAGATCCTGGATCAGCGGCTCAGCGACTCCAAAATCGCGTCCTGGACCGACCCGAAGGGCGGCTACTTCATCAGCCTCGACGTGCTGCCCGGCACGGCCAAGCGGACCGTCGCGCTGGCCAAGGACGCCGGTATCGCGGTGACCGAGGCCGGTGCGTCGTTCCCCTATCGGAAAGATCCGAAGGACACCAACATTCGGATCGCGCCGACCTTCCCGTCGCTGCCGGACCTGCGCGAGGCCGTCGACGGCCTGGCCACCTGCGCCTTGCTCGCGGCGTCGGAGTCGCTGCTGGCGTCGTCCGCCTCGAGTGTGAACTAGCCGACCCCGCCGGGCCGCATCGTCGTCGGCGGACGCCGGTAACCTGCTGACCGTGGCCCTCTACCGCAAATACCGACCGGCAACCTTCGCCGAAGTGGTGGGTCAGGAGCACGTCACCGAACCGCTGTCGATCGCCCTGGAAGCCGGCCGGATCAACCACGCGTATCTGTTCTCCGGGCCACGCGGCTGCGGGAAGACCTCCTCGGCGCGCATTCTGGCCCGCTCGCTGAACTGCGCGCAGGGGCCGACGGCCACCCCCTGCGGGGTCTGCGATTCCTGCCAGGCGCTGGCGCCCAACGCCCCCGGCAGCATCGACGTGGTCGAACTCGACGCCGCCAGCCACGGCGGTGTGGACGACACCCGCGAGCTGCGCGACCGCGCGTTCTACGCGCCGGCCCAGTCGCGCTACCGCGTGTTCATCGTCGACGAGGCGCACATGGTGACCACGGCGGGATTCAACGCGCTGCTCAAGATCGTCGAGGAGCCCCCCGAGCACCTGATCTTCATCTTCGCCACCACCGAACCGGAGAAGGTGCTGCCGACCATCCGGTCGCGCACCCATCACTACCCGTTCCGGCTGCTGCCGCCGAAGACCATGCGCGCGTTGATCGCTCGGATCTGCGAACAGGAGGGCGTCGCCGTCGACGACGCCGTCTACCCGCTGGTGATCCGCGCCGGCGGCGGCTCGCCCCGCGACACCCTTTCGGTGCTGGATCAGCTGGTGGCCGGCGCCGAAGGCGCCCACGTGACCTATCAGCGGGCGCTGGGCCTCCTCGGCGCCACCGACATGGCCCTGATCGACGACGCCGTGGACGCGCTCGCCGCCGCCGACGCCGCGGCGCTGTTCGGTGCGGTGGAGTCGGTGATCGATGCCGGCCACGACCCACGGCGTTTCGCCACCGATCTGCTGGAGCGGTTCCGCGACCTGATCCTGCTGCAGGCCGTCCCGGACGCGGCGAGCCGCGGCGTGGTGGACGCGCCGGAGGATGTGCTGGAGCGCATGCGTGAGCAGGCCACCCGGATCGGGCCGGCAACGCTGACCCGCTACGCCGAGGTGGTGCAGGCCGGGCTGGGGGAGATGCGCGGAGCCACCGCGCCGCGCCTGCTGCTCGAGGTCGTGTGCGCGCGACTGCTGCTGCCCTCGGCCAGTGACACCGAATCCGCCCTGCTGCAACGCGTCGAGCGCATCGAGACCCGGCTGGACATGTCCATTCCCGGCTCCGAGGCCACCGCCGCTGCGCCGCGCAGCGCGCCGGCGGCGGCCGAACCGGAGGCACCCGCCCGGTTCACCCGGCGGTCCGCGGCGGGCGCCGCCAAGCCCGAGCCGAAACCCGAGGCCAAGCCGGTCCCGGTCGCCGAACCGACCCCCGAGCCGCCCCCGGCGCCCGCGCCCGAACCGGCCGCGGCCCCGCCGCCGGCGGCCGAATCAGCCTCTGCGCCAGGCGAACTCAACACCGCCGCGGTGCGCAGCATGTGGCCGACGGTGCGCGAAAAGGTCCGTCAGCGCAGCCGCACCACCGAGGTGATGCTGGCCGGTGCGACCGTCCGGGCCCTCGAGGGCAACACGCTGGTGCTGAGCCATGAGTCGGCGCCGCTGGCCAAGAGGCTCTGCGAACAGCGCAACGCCGACGTCATCGCCGAAGCGCTCAAAGACGCGCTCGGCGTCAACTGGCGGGTGCGGTGTGAGGCGGGCGCGCCGGCCGCCGCGCCGACGGCCCCGCCCGCCGGCGGCGGAAGCGGCCCGGCCGTGCCCAGCGCGCCGGAGCCCGCACCCGACCCGGATTCCGCGCGGCGCGACGAAGAAGAGGAACACATGCTCGCCGAAGCGGTCCGCGACGAGCCGTCGGCGCCGCGCCGCGACCCCGAAGAGGTCGCGCTGGAATTGCTACAGAACGAGTTGGGCGCCCGCCGCATCGACAACGGCTAGCCGAGGCGGGCGGGTCAGGGCGTCCACCACGGCCGCAGCGGCAGGTCGTCGTCGCCGCGCGGGTCGACCTTGGCGGCCAGCACGTGATGCAGCTGAAGGTTGTTCTGTTCGAACGCCACCCGCGATGCCGCCATGTACAGACCCCACACCTTGGCGGTCGGCAAGCCGACCTCGGCGACGGCCGCGTCCCAGTGCTCGACCAGATTGCGGCACCAGTCGCGCAGCGTCATCGCGTAGTGATGGCGGAAGTTCTCCGCGTGCAACACCTCGAAGCCCGCATCCTGGATGTCGCTGGTGATGCGGCCCGAGCCGGTCAGCTCCCCGTCCGGGAAGACGTAGCGATCGGTGAACCCGCCGGCGAACGAGGTCGAGGTGTTGTCGTGGCGGGTGATGCAGTGGTTGAGCAGCAGCCCGCCGGTGCGCAGCTTCGACTTCAGGAAGCCGAAGTAGGCGGGGTAGTTCTTGACGCCGATGTGCTCGGTCAGCCCGATCGAGGACACGGCGTCGAACCGGGTCTCGCCGACGTCGCGGTAGTCGGTGTGCCGCACCTCGGCCAGCTCGGTGAGGCCTTCGTCGGCGATCGCCCGCTGCGCCCACTTCGCCTGCTCGGCCGACAGGGTGGCGCCGATGGCCCGCACGCCGCGGCGCGCGGCGTAGCGCACCATCCCGCCCCAACCGCAGCCGACGTCGAGCAGCCGGTCGCCCGGCTGCAGCCGCAACTTCTCGAAGATCAGCCGGTACTTGTTCTGCTGGGCGTCTTCCAGCGTCGCCTCGGCGTCGGGATACACCGCGCAGGTATAGGTCATCGATGGGCCCAGCACCAGTTCGTAGAAGGTGTTGGAGACGTCGTAGTGGTGGTGGATGGCCTCGGCGTCGCGGGTCTTGCTGTGCATCAACCCTTCGGTGACCCGGCGCCACCGCGGCCGGGTTTCCTGGGGTGGCGGTGACACCGGCAGCAACCGCTCGAAGCCCATCGAACGGACGACATTGGCCAGCACCCGTGCCGGTGGCCGCTTGAATTCGACCCGATCGGTCAGCGTCTTGAGCAGTTGGTAAGGATCACCCGGATGCACGCCGTATGCCTGCAGGTCGCCCGCCACATAGGCGCGGGCCAGGCCGAGCTCGCCGGGCGCGGTGGCCAGGTAGGTGGCGCCGCGGGGGGTCCGAAGGTCCAGGCCCAGTTCGGCGTCCTCGCTTCCGGCGGTACTGCCGTCGTAGGCGGTGAACTTCAGCGGATGTCGGCCGGTCGCGGCGAAGACCTCCAGGATCTCGGCCATGCTGAGTTTGCCCGTCGACGAGCGGTGCGGTTCTTTTGTCGTCGTCATCGCCGTTGCACCGCCTTTGCGTAGAGGTCGAGTAAACGAGAATCGGGGTCATAGGTTTTCTTGACGGTGTTGTAGGCCTCGCCGCCGTACAACTCGTCGAAGTCCTCACGGGAGTAGAAGGACTCGGAGTACAGCGACTTGTGGCCGCCGAGCTCGCCCACCTTCGCTTCGATCATCCGATTGGTGGCGCCCTCGGTGGCGCCGGCCGGCACCGAGGACCAAAAGCCGACATTGACGTACGTGTGATCCGGCCGCATCGGGTACAGCGGCCAGCCCTGGTGGTCGCGCAGACGCAAGGGGCACAACCAGATTGGCGTGATGGGGACGGTATCGAGGAACCACTCCAAAAACTCGCAGGTCCGTTCGACCGGCACCTCGACGTCTTGCACCACCCGTTCGCGCGGTGGTCGGCCGTTGCGCTTCTCGATCCGGTCGGCGATGCCGAACCGCTGATCCAGCGCGATGAGCTTCCAGTAGAAGCTGCTGCGCCGGTAGCGGCGCGGCCACCAGCGGCGCAGCCGCGGGTCCTGGACGCCGAACGCGCGCGAGCACCAGAACCAATCGGTGTCCCAGCGCCAGAAGTAGTCGTTGATGGTCAGCCGGTCATCCTTGGTGGCTTCGACGCCCGCGGAGTCGTGCCGGATGGACTGGTAGTAGATGTCGCGGCCGGTATAGTCGCTGACCGGGCCGGGAGTGGTGGTCCGCCGGCCCACACACAGGTAGCTTTCGTCGGCGCTGAAGACCACGCCGTCGAGGTAGTCCACCGGCGTCCCGCCCTGCCCGCCGGTGTCGATGATGCGTTCCATCGCCGCGACCAGATCCGGCAGCGAGCGGAATCGGACGTGACGCAGCGCCACGAACGGCGCGACCGGTTCCAGCTCGATCCGAAGCCGTGTCGAATAACCAAGCGTCCCATAGGAATTCGGGAAGGCACGGAAGAGGTCGGCGTGCTGGGTGCGCGACGCGGTGAGCAAATCGCCAGCGCCGGTGAGGATGTCCATCTCCAGCACGGATTCATGCGGGAGGCCGTTACGAAACGACGACGACTCGATGCCCAGTCCGCTCACCGCGCCGCCGAGGGTGATGGTCTTGAGCTGGGGGACGACCAGTGGCGCAAGGCCGTACGGCAGCGTGGCGGCGACCAGGTCCGCGTACGTGCACATGCCGGCCACGTCGGCGGTGCGGGTTTCGGGATCCACGCTCAAAACCCCGGTCAGTCCCGACGTGTCCAGGCCGGGCGCATCGCGTTTGGTGCGGGCGCGGAACAGATTTGACGTCGGCTTGGCCAGCCGGACGGCAGACGTTGCCGGGATGGATCGATAACTTGCCATCATCCGGTCGACGCCGGACTTGTGGGCCGAGAGTGCAGATCCAAGGACAGGCACCAGATATACCCTAGTCTTCGACAACAGCCCGTGCACCCGTCGCGAGCGGGCGGTACCGGGGAAATCAGCATGAGGAGGGGTCGCCTTGGGACAGGTGAGCGCAGAGAGCACCATCTTGATCAACGCGGAGCCCGCGGCAACCCTTGCCGCCGTCGCGGACTACCAGAACGTCCGCCCGAAGATTCTGTCGCCGCAGTACAGCGACTACCAGGTGGTGCAGGGCGGTCAGGGCGCGGGCACGATCGCCAAGTGGAAGCTGCAGGCCACCAAGTCACGCGTGCGCGACGTGCAGGCCGACGTCGACGTGGCCGGGCACACCGTCATCGAAAAGGACGCGAACTCGTCCATGATCATCAACTGGACGGTGGCCCCCGCCGGGCCCGGCTCCAGCGTCACCGTGAAGACCACCTGGACCGGCGCTGGCGGCGTGAAGGGCTTCTTCGAAAAGACCTTTGCGCCGTTGGGGCTGAAGAGGATTCAGGGCGAGGTGCTGGCCAACCTGAAGAAGGAACTGGAGAGCTGACCTAGCGGGGCGACGATGGCGGCCGGAACGGCCGGTTGAGGAGCCCCGCAATCAAGCTCAGCGCGCCTGGCCCTGCGAGGCCAAAAACCCCGCGACGCCGCGGACCAGTGCGTCGGCGTACTTCTGCCGGCCCTCGGCGGATTCCATCAGCGCCGAGTCTGCGGGGTTCTTCATGTTGCCGCACTCGACGAGGATCGACGGGTACTGCGCCAGGTTCAGGCCGGTCAGATCCGAGCGGCCGTAAAGACCGTTCTGGCCGATGTAATTGGCCGGCGGGATCCCCGAGCCCTGCATCTGGTCGCGCATGATCCGCGCGTACTGCACCGACGGGCCCGCCTGCACCTGGTTGAGCGGCGGCGCCGAGTAGTTGACGTGGAATCCCCGCCCGGACGGCGGACCGCCGTCGGCGTGAATGGACAGGACCGCGTTGGGATGCAGCGCGTTGGCCGCGTTCGCGCGTTCGTCGACGCACGGCCCCAGGCCGGTGTCGTTGGCGCGGGACAGCGCGGTCCGCACGCCGAGGGCGCTCAGTTCGGCGCGCACCCGCAGCGCGGTGTCCCAGGTGAAGCTGTGCTCCATGTAGCCGGTGTTGGTCGCGGTTCCGCTGGTCTGACAGTCCTTCGTGCCGCCACGGCCGGTGGGCACCTGACGGTTGATGGAGCCGTCGTTGGAGCCGTTATGGCCCGGGTCGATGAAAACCACCATGCCGGCGATGTTGGACGGGACCGCCCCCGCGGTCGGCATGATCGCCGTCGAAGCGGCGACGAGCACACCGACCGCCAATTTGATCCCGACACGTCTGCTCAGTCGTAGGTCCACGGCGCAAAGCTAACGCCGAGCGGTCTACGCTGGGGGTTTCGAATCGCCGGAGACTCACGAGCGAAACCAACTCGAGACCAAGATGCGAGGGGATTGTCATGCAACCCGGAGGCGACATGTCGGCGCTGCTCGCCCAGGCGCAGCAGATGCAGCAAAAGCTCATGGAAGCCCAGCAACAACTGGCGAACGCCGAGGTGCATGGTCAGGCCGGCGGGGGTTTGGTGCAGGTCGTCGTCAAGGGCAGCGGCGAGGTGATCGCGGTGAAAATCGACCCGTCCGTCGTCGACCCATCGGACATCGAGACCCTGCAGGATTTGATCGTCGGCGCGATGGGGGACGCGTCCAAGCAGGTCACCCGGATGGCCCAGGAGCGGTTGGGGTCGCTGGCCGGCGGCTTCGGTCCCCCGCCGGGGCAGCCGCCCGCGCCGGCGCAGGGGCTCTAGGCTCTCCGCCACCGTCATGTTCGAAGGACCCGTCCAGGATTTGATCGACGAGCTCGGCAAGCTGCCGGGCATCGGGCCCAAGAGCGCCCAGCGCATCGCGTTCCACCTGTTGTCGGTGGAACCGCCGGACATCGACCGGCTGACCGCGGTGCTGGCCAAGGTTCGCGACGGCGTGCGGTTCTGTGCGGTGTGCGGCAACGTCTCCGACAACGAGCGGTGCCGGATCTGCGCGGATCCCCGCCGGGACGGCTCGCAGGTGTGCGTGGTCGAAGAGCCCAAGGACGTCCAGGCCGTCGAGCGCACCCGCGAGTTCCGCGGCCGCTACCACGTTTTGGGCGGTGCGCTCGATCCGCTGTCCGGGGTGGGGCCCGATCAGCTGCGGATCCGCGAGCTGTTGAGCCGGATCGGCGAGCGGGTCGACGACGTCGACATCACCGAGGTGATCATCGCCACCGACCCGAACACCGAGGGCGAGGCGACGGCCACCTACCTGGTGCGGATGCTGCGCGACATCCCCGGCCTGACCGTGACCCGGATCGCGTCGGGGCTGCCGATGGGCGGGGACCTGGAATTCGCCGACGAGTTGACGCTCGGCCGTGCGCTGGCCGGCCGCCGGGCGATGGTCTGACGAGCCTCACGCCTTGCTCAGCTGGAACGACCGGGTGACGGTCCGCCCAGGCTCTCCGCCACACGCGTCCGTCGTCGTCTGCTGGCCTTCGCCGGCGAGCGACACGGCATCGAAGCTGTAGTCGACGGTCACCGGAGCGATTACGCCGTTCGGGCACTGCGCCTGGGCCGTGCCGCTGTGCGTCCATCGCCCGTTGGCGAGGTGGAACTCCCAGCTGGTGACCAACGTCCCGCCATCTTGGGAGGTCGCCCGGGTGCAGTCCGATCCGCACGGGACGAAAAGCCAGGCGGTCGGTTTGTCGTTGTCCGTGTAGAGCACGTTGTACCGGCCGTTCAGCACTTCGGGGTTGGCGTGCGCCGGTGCCGACGACGCGAGAAACGCGGCGGTCAACGCGGCGCCGGCGGCAAGTCTGTGGCTGATCTTCGTCATCTCGTTTCGTCCTAGCGGGCCGCCAGCCGCTCGCGGCGCAGCAAGTCGACCTCCGGCATCGGCAGCGGCGCCAGCTCGCCGACCACCGTGCCGAGCAGCAGGTCGGCCAGCTGCGGGTTGCGGGCCAGGCATGGGCCGTGCATGTAGGTCGCGATCACGCTGCCCTGCACTGCGCCGTCGAAGCCGTCACCGGACCGGTTGCCCGCGCCCTTGACCACCGCGCCCAGCGGCGACGCCGCCGGCCCCAGCACGGTGCCGCCGCGGTGGTTCTCGAATCCGGTGAGGCGCTCGGTCAGGCCCGCCAGCAGCGGCTTGGTCGCCAGCTCGCCGATGGTGCGCACCTGTTGCGGCGACGTCGTCGCGTCCAGCATGCCCACGCCGTCGACGCGTTCCCCGGCCGACGTTTCATACCAGTGCCCGAGCACCTGAACGGCCGCGCAGATCGCCAGCACCGGAGCGCCCCGGTCCGCGGCGCGCTGCAGGCCCGGGTATTTGATCAGGTGCCGGGTGGCCAGGCGCTGCGCGTAGTCCTCCGCGCCGCCCAGCGTGTAGAGATCCAGCGACTCGGGAACCGGGTCGGCCAGCGTGATCTCGACGATCTCGGCGGCGATGCCGCGCAGCCGGAGCCGTTGCCGCAGCACCAGCGCGTTGCCGCCGTCGCCGTAGGTGCCCATCACGTCGGGCAGCACCAGCCCGATCCGTACCACCGAGTCAGCCATGGCGCGCCAATGCCCGTTGCAGCTGCAGGAACGCCGTGTAGTTGGCGACGACCTCCACCCGTCCGGGCGGGCACGACGCGATCGCGGCGACGGTGTCGTGCACCAGGGTGTGCTCGACGCCCGCATAGCCGAGCCGCACCGCCAGGTCGGTGCCGCGCTCCCCGGCGGCCACCACCGCGGTCTCCTCGCGCTGCTGAAGCTCGCCGGATTCACCTCGTGCACGAGGCTCACCGGCGAGAAGCTCGAACCGCACGTCCCAGAGCCACGACAGGTCCTCCCCGTCGGGCACCTGGCCGTTGACCGAGATGACCACCCCGGCCGCGTGCTTGTCCACCATCGACAGCGCCTCCTGCCAGCCGGCCGGGTTCTTCGCCAGGAGGATGCGCACCTCGTGCGCGCCGACCCGGACCGTCCGATAGCGCCCGGCGACCTCGTCGACGGTCGAGACGGCCGCCACCGCCTTGCCGGGATCGGCGCCCAACGCCACGGCGGCCGCGACGGCCTGGGCGGCGTTGCCCCGGTTGACCGCGCCGGGCAACGCCAGCCGCATCGGCAGCGAGAGGCCGTCCGGCCCGTAGAGGCTCTCGTCGTCGAACCACCACTGCGGGCTAGGGCGTTTGAAGTCCGCGCCCGTGGAATACCAGTGGCCCCGGTCGCGGACGATGACCTCGCCGCTGCGCGGGCAGCTGACCGAGTCGTTCGACCACGACCCACCCGCGGCCACCCACACCACGTTCGGGCTGTCGTAGGCGGCCGAGGTCATCAACACGTCGTCGCAGTTGGCCACGACGACCGCCCCCGGGTGCCGGGCCAGGCCCGCGCGCAGGGTCCGTTCGATGACGTTGATCTCGCCGACCCGGTCCAGCTGGTCGCGCGACAGGTTGAGCAGCACGACGACGCCGGGGTCGACGGCGTCGGACACGTGCGGGACGTGCATTTCGTCGACTTCCAGGGCCGCCAGCGGCGCACCCCGGTTGGCGGCGAGCGCGGCGATCAGGCCGGCGTCCATGTTGGCGCCCTCGGCGTTGGTGGCCACCGAACCGAGCGTCGCCAGCGCGGCCGACGTCATGCGGGTGGTGGTGGATTTGCCGTTGGTGCCGGTGACGATGACGGTGCGCCGTCCCGCGGCGAGTTGCCGGAGCACCGAGCGGTCCAGCGTCATCGCGATCAGGCCGCCGATCATCGCCCCGGCGCCGCGGCCGGTCACCCGCGACGCCCAGCGCGCGCTCGCCCCGGCGGCGAGGGCCAGACGGGCACGGGTGGTAACCACCCCGGAAGTTTAAATGTGCCACCCCGACACGGCGTCTTTCGACCGGGTGATGTCGGTCGGCCGTGCCATCCTCAGTGCATGAGCGGGGTGCCCTGGGGTCGGCCGGCCAGCGAGCCGGACGCGGGCTGGGCCGTCGTTGACGTCGAGACCTCGGGCTTCCGGCCGGGCCAGGCGCGGATCATCAGCGTGGCCGCGCTCGGTCTGGACGCCGACGGCAACGTCGAGCACTCGGTGGTGAGCCTGCTCAACCCCGGCGTGGACCCGGGCCCCACCCATGTGCACGGCCTGACCGCCGCCATGCTGGAAGACCAGCCGCAATTCGCCGACATCGTCGGCGACGTGGCCGAGGTGCTGCGTGGGCGCACCCTGGTCGCCCACAACGTGGCGTTCGATTACGCGTTTCTCGCTGCCGAAGCCGAACTGGCCGAGACCGAACTGCCCGTCGACAGCGTCATGTGCACTGTGGAGCTGGCCCGGCGGCTGGACCTCGGCATCGACAACTTGCGGCTGGAGACGCTCGCGGCGCACTGGGGCGTCACCCAGGAGCGGCCGCACGACGCCTTCGACGACGCGATGGTGCTGACCGGCGTGCTGGCTTCGGCGCTCAAGCTCGCCCGCGAGGGCGACATCTGGTTGCCGATCCACCCGGTGACCCGGCGCCGCTGGCCGAACGGCCGCGTCACCCACGACGAGCTGCGCCCGCTGAAGGTGCTGGCCTCCCGGATGCCCTGCCCGTATCTGAACCCGGGTCCCTACGTCGGCGGCCGACCGCTGGTGCAGGGCATGCGTGTGGCGCTGGCCGCCGAGGTCGGCCGCACCCACGAGGAACTCGTGGAACGGATCCTGCATGCCGGGCTGGCCTACAGCGACGCGGTCGACCGGGAGACCTCGCTGGTGGTCTGTAACGACCCCGCCCCCGAGCAGGGCAAGGGCTACCTCGCGCGGCAGCTGGGGGTGCCGGTGCTCTCCGACGCGGAGTTCATAGCCGGCATCGGCGCGGTGATCGGCGGCACCAGCATGGACGAATTCACCGACGTCCGGGCGCTGGATCAGCAGCTCGCGCTGTTCTGACAGCTGCTTTGCCCGTCAGGGGCCGCCGTGCCAGTGTTCGATGCGGTGATGGTCGGGAGCGAATCCGTGCTCGACGCCCCACAACACTGCCTGGGTGCGACTGCCGAGGCCGAGCTTGCGATAGATCGTCCGAATGTAGGACTTCACGGTGTTAGGACTCAGGTAGGTCAACCGCGCCACGTCCGCGTTGCTCTTGCCCTGGGTGATCAGCGCAAGGATCTCCGCTTCGCGATCGCTGAGTCCTTCACCGCGACCCGGCCAGTCCAGCCCGGGCGCGCTGCGCGCCCGGCCGGCCACCGGACTGATGACCACTTCACCGGAATGCACGGCCTCTAAAGCGGCAACCAGCTCGCGCGCCGGAAGAGTCTTGGAGAGATAGCCTCGCGCGCCGCGCTGCCGTGCGCTGGCGATGAGATCGGGGTGAAAGTTCCACGTATATACGACGACTCGGCGCGCTCGCGGGTTGGCAACCAGAATTCCGATCTCTTCGTGATCGGATTCGGGTTGGGCGAATGAGTCGTACAGCACGATATCGACCGCGTCATCGACGGGCATGGTGGAGTCGAGTTCTGCGATGACGACGCGGTCTCGGTACGGGTCCAACATGTTGGCTACGCCCTTGACGACAACGTCGTAGTCGTCGACGAGCGCGATGGTGATCGGCGTTCGGGATCGCGACTCGGGTGGCATGCCGACGAGATTACCTACCTAAGGGTGTATTGGTACCCCCCTTAAGGGTGGTCGACTGAGCTCAGCGTCGGGCAACCGGCCGAACCAAGCAGTCAGGCATTTCAAGGGGAAGGCGCACCATGATCATTCTCGGTATCGTCCTGCTGATCGCGGGATTTCTGCTCAAGATGTCCATCTTGTGGACCCTCGGGATCATCCTCGTTGTGATCGGAGCAATCCTGGCGGTCCTGGGAAGCACCGGCCGGGCGGTCGGCGGCCGACGGCATTACTTCTGAGACGGCCGCCGCGCATCGCCTGGGACGCACTGCCGCGAGTTCTCGAGTGGCTGCTCGCCGTTTAGCGTTCAGGGCCCATCAGCGGGGGACTCGCCGCCACGGCGCCGTGGCGGCGAGTCCCCCGCTTTAGCGCTGTTTGATCACCCGCGAGCGGCGCGGTTGACCGCCGACACGACCGCGCGCAGCGACGCCGAGGTGATGGACGGCGCGATGCCGACGCCCCACACCGTCTGACCGCCGACCGACGCCTCCACGTAGGCCGCGGCCTGCGCGTCGTCACCGGCGCTCATGGCGTGTTCGGAGTAGTCCAGGACGGCCACGTCGAAGCCGACACCGCCGAGCGCGTGCACGAACGCGGCCAGCGGGCCGTTGCCCTGCCCGCTGATCTCGGTCTCCACCCCGTTGATCTTGACCGTCGCGGTGATGCGGGTGACCCCGCTGTCGTCCTCCGCCGCGTCGACGCGCTGCTTGATCCGCTCCAGCGGCAGGACCGGGGCCAGATACTCCTCGGAGAAGGCATCCCACATCTCCTTGGGGCTGACCTCGCCGCCTTCCCCCTCGCTGATCTTCTGCACCACCTGGGAGAACTCGATCTGCAGCCGGCGCGGCAGGGCCAGGCCGTGATCGGCCTTCATGATGTAGGCCACCCCGCCCTTGCCCGACTGCGAGTTGACCCGGATCACCGCCTCGTAGGTGCGCCCGACGTCCTTGGGGTCGATCGGCAGGTACGGCACCTGCCAGAGCATGTCCTCGACGTCCGCGCCGGCCTCATCAGCGTCGACCTTCATCTGGTCCAGGCCCTTGTTGATCGCGTCCTGGTGGCTGCCGGAGAACGCGGTGTAGACCAGGTCGCCGCCGTACGGGTGCCGTTCGTGCACCGGCAGCTGGTTGCAGTACTCCACGGTGCGGCGGATCTCGTCGATGTTCGAGAAGTCGATCTGCGGGTCCACGCCGCGGGAGAACAGGTTCAGCCCCAGTGTCACCAGGCACACGTTGCCGGTGCGCTCGCCGTTGCCGAACAGGCAACCCTCGATGCGGTCGGCCCCGGCCTGATAGCCCAATTCGGCTGCGGCGACGGCGGTTCCGCGGTCGTTGTGCGGGTGCAGGCTCAGGATGACCGATTCGCGGTTGGCCAGGTTGCGGCTCATCCACTCGATCGAATCGGCGTAGACGTTGGGCGTGGCCATCTCGACGGTGGCGGGCAGGTTGAAGATGATCGGGTTGTCCGGGGTCGGTGCGATGATCTCGCCGACGGCGTCGCATACCTGTTTCGCGTATTCCAGCTCGGTGCCGGTGTAGGACTCCGGCGAGTACTCGAACCGCCACCGGGTGCCGGGGTATTTGGCGGCTTCCTCGACGCACTTGCGGGCGCCTTCAGTCGCGATGGCCTGCACCGCGGCGCGGTCGGCGCGGAACACGACGCGGCGTTGCAGGATCGACGTCGAGTTGTAGAAGTGCACGATGGCCTGCGGCGCGCCGTCGCACGCCTCGAAGGTGCGCTCGATCAGCTCCGGCCGGCACTGGGTCAGCACCTGGATGGTGACGTCGTCGGGGATGGCGCCGTCGCTGATGATTTCGCGGACGAAGTCGTAGTCGGTCTGGCTGGCCGACGGGAATCCGACTTCGATTTCCTTGTAGCCCATGCGAACCAACAGATCGAACATGCGGCGCTTGCGTGCCGGGCTCATCGGGTCGATCAGCGCCTGATTGCCGTCACGCAGGTCCACCGCGCACCACAGCGGCGCATGAGCGATGACCCGGTCCGGCCAGGTCCGGTCGGGCAGCCGGATGGGCTCGACCTCTTCGGCGAAGGGCCGGTACCGGTTAACCGGCATGGACGAGCCGCGCTGCGGGTTCCAGGTGGGCTGCCCGGGCGCTGGTGGGCCCGCGGGCGAGACGATGGTGCGTGTCGAACTGAATGCGTCGGGATTGGAAGTCACGGTGATTGCTCCGGGGTATCAGAAGGGAACTTCAGACCGGCGCATCGCGAACACCCGCGACGGGAAGCCGGTCTGGATCAGACCCCGTCGCGGCGTCCGAGGAGGAGCACCCGCTGCACGTCCTGCACTT
Source organism: Mycobacterium sp. 1245499.0 (assembly GCF_001673615.1). Classification (NCBI taxonomy): domain Bacteria; kingdom Bacillati; phylum Actinomycetota; class Actinomycetes; order Mycobacteriales; family Mycobacteriaceae; genus Mycobacterium; species Mycobacterium sp. 1245499.0. The sequence continues at coordinate 4,271 of NZ_LZMG01000240.1, read as the reverse complement.
TACCGCTTATGGCGCCTTGTTAAAAATGCCGCCGAGACGGTAGCGAATGCGCGGGCCGGGGAACCAGGTATCGCGACGTAAATCACCATGCGGTGGCACGTATTCTGTTGTGGACTTATACGCGAATTTTCGATGTCCAGGGCCGGAGAGGCGGGAAAACCGTGGCGCTCGTCGTGCAGAAGTACGGCGGATCCTCAGTGGCGAACGCCGATCGGATCCGCCGCGTGGCCGAGCGCATCGTCGCGACCAAGAAACAGGGCAACGACGTGGTCGTCGTCGTCTCCGCCATGGGCGACACCACCGACGACCTGATGGACCTGGCCCAGCAGGTGTGTCCGGCGCCGCCGCCGCGCGAACTGGACATGCTGCTGACCGCCGGTGAGCGCATCTCCAATGCCCTGGTCGCGATGGCGATCGAATCGCTGGGCGCGCAGGCGCGCTCGTTCACCGGCTCGCAGGCGGGCGTGATCACCACGGGCACCCACGGCAACGCCAAGATCATCGACGTCACGCCGGGACGCCTGCAGGCCGCGCTCGACGAGGGGCGCATCGTGCTGGTGGCCGGTTTCCAGGGCGTCAGCCAGGACACCCGGGACGTGACCACGCTGGGCCGCGGCGGGTCGGACACCACCGCGGTGGCGCTGGCCGCGGCGCTGCGCGCCGACGTGTGCGAGATCTACACCGACGTCGACGGCATCTTCAGCGCCGACCCCAGGATCGTGCACAACGCCCGCAAGCTGGACACCGTCACCTTCGAGGAGATGCTCGAGATGGCGGCGTGCGGCGCCAAGGTCTTGATGCTGCGCTGCGTCGAATACGCGCGCCGCTACAACATTCCGGTGCACGTCCGATCCTCTTATTCGGAAGACCCGGGCACCACCGTCGTCGGATCGATCAAGGACATAGCCATGGAAGACCCCATCCTGACCGGAGTCGCGCACGACCGCAGCGAGGCCAAGGTGACCGTCGTCGGCATTCCCGACATCCCCGGATATGCCGCCCGCGTCTTCCGGGCGCTCGCCGATGCCGACGTGAACATCGACATGGTGTTGCAGAACGTCTCCAAGGTCGAGGACGGCAAGACCGACATCACCTTCACCTGCTCACGGGACAGCGGGCCCACCGCGGTGGCCAAACTCGATGCGCTCAAGGACGAGATCGGGTTCAGCCAACTGCTCTACGACGACCACGTCGGCAAGGTGTCGCTGATCGGGGCGGGCATGCGCAGCCACCCGGGCGTCACCGCCACCTTCTGTGAGGCCCTGGCCGAGGTGGGTGTCAACATCGAGCTGATCTCCACCTCGGAGATCCGGATCTCGGTGCTGTGCCGCGACACCGAACTAGACAAGGCCGTCGTGGCGTTGCACGAGGCGTTCGAGCTCGGCGGCGAGGAGTCGGCGACGGTGTATGCGGGGACGGGTAGATAAATGGTTGCTATCGGAGTTGTTGGCGCCACCGGCCAGGTCGGCCAGGTGATGCGCCGGTTGCTCGACGAGCGGGACTTCCCCGCGACGACGGTGCGGTTCTTCGCCTCGGCGCGCTCGCAGGGCCGCAAGCTGGAATTCCGCGGCCAGGAGATCGAGGTCGAAGACGCCGCGACGGCGGACCCGAGCGGGCTGGACATCGCGTTGTTCTCCGCCGGCAAGACGATGTCACTGGTGCAGGCGCCGCGGTTCGCCGCGGCCGGGGTAACGGTGATCGACAACTCGTCGGCCTGGCGCAAGGACCCGGACGTGCCCCTGGTGGTGTCCGAGGTGAACTTCTCCCGCGATGCCGGCAACCGACCCAAGGGCATCATCGCCAACCCGAACTGCACCACCATGGCCGCGATGCCGGTGCTCAAGGTGCTGCACGAGGAAGCGGGGCTGCAACGCCTGGTGGTGTCGAGCTATCAGGCGGTATCGGGCAGCGGCATCGCCGGGGTCGAGGAGCTGGCGACCCAGGCACGCGCGGTCATCGACGGCGCCGAGCAGCTGGTGCACGACGGCAACGCCGTAGCGTTTCCGGCGCCCGAAACCTACGTCGCGCCGATCGCCTTCAACGTGATCCCGTTGGCCGGCTCCCTGGTGGACGACGGCTCCGGTGAGACCGACGAGGACCAGAAGCTGCGCCACGAGAGCCGCAAGATCCTCGGCATCCCCGAGCTGGCGGTCAGCGGCACCTGCGTGCGGGTGCCGGTGTTCACCGGGCACTCGCTGTCGATCAACGCCGAATTCGAACGACCGCTGTCGCCGGAGCGGGCCCGCGAACTGCTCGACGGCGCGCCCGGGGTCACGGTGGTCGACGTGCCGACCCCGTTGGCGGCCGCCGGTGTCGACGAGTCGCTGGTCGGCCGGATCCGGCGCGATCCCGGGGTGCCCGACGGCCGCGGCCTGGCGCTGTTCATCTCCGGTGACAACCTGCGCAAGGGGGCGGCGCTGAACACCATCCAGATCGCCGAGTTACTCGCCGCCGAGTTGTGAATCCGCGGGTGAGTTCCGCGACGCGGTTCTCGCTTCTTGCGGCGTCATTGCTTGTGCCGCAATGCTTTTGGATAGCGCATGCCGACCCGCCCGCTCCGGCGCCCGAGCCGGTGCTGCAGCCGTTGGCGCCCGGTCAGGTGCTGCGGATCGGCCCCACCGCCGGAACCGGCACGCCGACAGGGGATTACGGCATCGGCGCGACCGATCTGTGTGAGTTCGTCGAGTTTCCAGCCGAATTGCTCCAAGTGTGCGGCGACAGCTTCGCGGGTCAGGGCGTCGGCTTCGGCGGTTGGTACGCGCCCGTCGCGTTGCGCGTCGACACGTCCTCCGTCGACGATCCCGGCGGGGTGCGCTACACCGGGGTCACCGGCATCAGCAATCCGCTGCTGGCCGATCCCGCCCCGCCGGGGGCCTCGCAGTTACCCGCCGGGGTGGTGCAGATCAACCGGCGCAACTACCTGATGGTGACGACGACCAAAAACCTCGAACCGCAGACCTCCCGGCTGGTGACGGCCGAACCGGCGCGCGCGGGCTGGCAGACGATCCCCGGGTCCAAGCGGCCCGCCTCGTATCAGGGTGGCTCGCAGACGCAGATCAGCGGCTACTACGACCCGATCCCCACCCCGGAGTCACCCAGTGGGTGGGTGTACATCGTGGCCGACAGTTTCACCCGCCGGGACCCGGTGGTGCTCTACCGGGCCACACCGCAGACGTTCACCGACCGGTCCCGGTGGCAGGGTTGGGCGGCGGGTCCGCAAGGGGGCTGGGGCAAGCCGCCGACGCCGCTGTGGCCTGACGCGGTGGGTGAGATGTGCATCCGGCAGATCGACGGCAAGGCGGTGCTGTCCTATTTCAACGCCGTCACCGGCAACATGGAGGTCCGGGTGGCAGACGACCCGACGTCGCTCGGCGACGCGCCGGTCACCACGGTGGTGCAGCACGACGAGTGGCCGGACCCGGCGGAAAGCCTGCCGCCGCCCTACGACAATCGGCTGGCGCAGCCCTACGGCGGCTACATCTCACCCGGCTCGACGCTCGACGAGCTCCGAATCTTTGTCAGTCAGTGGGACACCCGTGCCCGGGTGGCCGCGCCGTACCGGGTGATCCAGTTCGCGGTCAATCCGCTGCGGCCCGAATAGCAGCCTTTAACGGCTCCCAGCCGCACAAGTTGCGGGCGCCGTCGCGATCGACTCCCCGATGACCCCATCGGGAGCGCGACAAGCCAGATGGTTGGCCGGGCGTCCTCGGGTTGGGTTAGTGCGTCGTCAGGTAGGAAACCCCGTCATTCGTATACATCCGCAGCGGTGTGCATCGGATCGAACATTGCAAAGGAGTCAGCTATGTCAAACGCCGGTATCGCGCTGGTGCTCGCCCTATGCGCGGCACTGGCATCGGCGTTTGGGAATGTGATTCGTCAGCGCTCCGCGCAAGAGATCACCGACGAACCAGTCGGCCACCTCGCCCTGTTCCGCAAATCGTTGGGCGACACTCGGTGGTGGTTGGGCAGCGCGGGGGCTGTCGCCAATTACGCCCTGCTGGCCGCGGCGTTGGGCATTGGGTCGGTAATGCTGGTGACGGCGCTGCAGGTGACGGCACTGCTGTTCGCTTTGCCGATCTATGCGCGGCTGACGCATCACCGGATAACCCGCTGGGAATGGGCCTGGGCGGCGCTGCTGGCAGTCGCGTTGGTCGCGTTCATCATGATCGGTCAGCCGGAGGCGGGCCAATCGCGGGGATCGCTGACAAGCTGGACCGTCGTCGTCATGGTGATAGCCCCGCTGTCGGCGTTGTGTGTCTTGGGCGCGCGGA
>NZ_LZMG01000239.1:0-505 GCF_001673615.1 Mycobacterium sp. 1245499.0 | reverse complement strand
CTTGGTTCCGCAGTAGTTCTCGCAGCGTCGGGCGTGGCCGTTTCGGCCGTGTCCGCCTCCGTTATCCCCTCCGCGTCGGCCCAGTGTCCGGACGTGCAAGTGGTGTTCGCCCGCGGCACCGGTGAAGCACCGGGCGTGGGCCCCACCGGCCAGGCCTTCGTCGACGCCCTGCACCAGCGCGTGGGCGGACGGTCCTTCGACGTCTACCCCGTCAACTACCCCGCCAGCGATCAGTGGGCGACCGGCATCGACGGCGTCAGAGACGCGGGCGCGCACGTGAATTCGATGGCCCATGACTGCCCCAACACCAAGATGGTGCTCGGTGGCTACTCGCAGGGCGCGGCCGTGATGGGCTTTGTCACCTCGGCCGCCGTGCCCGACGGCATCGACCCCAACACCGTGCCCAAGCCGCTGGCGCCCGACGTGGCCAACCACGTCTCCTCGGTGGTGCTGTTCGGCATGCCCAACGTGCGGGCGATGAACTTCCTCAACGAACCGCCCGTGG
>NZ_LZMG01000238.1:0-5155 GCF_001673615.1 Mycobacterium sp. 1245499.0 | reverse complement strand
GGTCACCACTAGACTCCTTGGACGATGACCCTCCCGGACAGCTCGACTGAAGCTGCCTCACCGACGTTTGCCGACCTGCAGATCAATCCCTCGGTCCTGCGGGCGATCGCCGACGTCGGCTACGAATCGCCCACCGGCATCCAGGCCGCGACCATCCCGGCGCTGATGGCCGGCTCCGATGTCGTCGGGCTGGCCCAGACCGGCACCGGCAAGACCGCCGCGTTCGCGATCCCGATCCTGTCCAAGATCGACGTCACCAGCACCGCCACCCAGGCGCTGGTGCTCGCCCCGACCCGCGAACTCGCCCTGCAGGTGGCCGAGGCGTTCAGCCGGTACGGGGCCCACCTGCCCAAGATCAACGTGCTGCCGATCTATGGCGGCTCGTCCTACGGCGTGCAGCTGGCCGGGCTCCGCCGCGGCGCCCACGTGGTGGTCGGCACACCGGGCCGGGTGATCGACCACCTCGAGCGCGGCACCCTGGACCTGTCCCACGTCGACTACCTGGTGCTCGACGAGGCCGACGAGATGCTCACCATGGGCTTCGCCGAAGAAGTCGACCGCATCCTGTCCGAAACCCCGGAATACAAGCAGGTGGCGCTGTTCTCCGCGACCATGCCGCCGGCGATCCGCAAGATCACCACCAAGTACCTGCACGATCCGCTCGAGGTCAGCACCAAAGCGAAAACCGCTACCGCCGAGAACATTTCGCAGCGCTACATCCAGGTCGCCGGCCCCCGCAAGATGGATGCGCTGACGCGGGTGCTGGAAGTCGAACCGTTCGAGGCGATGATCATCTTCGTCCGAACCAAACAGGCCACCGAGGAGGTCGCCGAAAGGCTGCGGGCCCGAGGCTTTTCGGCCGCAGCCATCAACGGGGACATCCCGCAGGGCCAGCGTGAGCGAACCGTGGCCGCCCTGAAGGACGGCAGCATCGACATCCTGGTCGCCACCGACGTGGCCGCGCGCGGGCTGGACGTGGAGCGGATATCGCACGTGCTCAACTACGACATCCCGCATGACACCGAGTCTTATGTGCACCGGATCGGGCGCACCGGCCGGGCCGGCCGCTCGGGAACCGCGCTGCTGTTCGTCTCCCCGCGCGAGCGTCACCTGCTCAAGGCGATCGAAAAGGCCACGCGCCAAACGCTCACCGAAGCCGAATTGCCCACCGTCGAAGACGTCAACGCCCAGCGGGTGGCCAAGTTCGCCGACTCCATCACCACCGCGCTCGGTTCTCCGGGGATCGACCTGTTCCGCAAGCTGGTCGAAGACTACGAGCGCGAGCACGACACCCCGATGGCCGACATCGCCGCCGCGCTGGCGCTGCAATCCCGCGACGGCGAGGAATTCCTGATGGCGCCCGAACCGCCGCCGGAGCGGCGCGAGCGGCGCACCGAACGTCGCGACCGCCCCGAAAGGCCAAGGAACGCAAAGCCCTTCGCCACCTATCGCATCGCGGTGGGTAAGCGGCACAAGATCGGCCCGGGTGCGATCGTCGGCGCCATCGCCAACGAGGGCGGGCTGCATCGCAGCGATTTCGGCCACATCGCGATCGGGCCGGATTTCTCCCTGGTGGAATTGCCGGCCAAGTTGCCCAAGTCGATCTTCAAACGCCTTGAGCACACCCGCATTTCGGGGGTATTGATCAACTTGCAACCGGAGCGGTCGTCCGCCAGGCCCCGCAGCCAAGACGGTGGGAAGCCGCGCAGGAAACACGGCGGATGACGCTGTCCGAAGAACAAGACGCCCAGGGCGGCCTCGAGCAGACCTCTCGCGTCGACCGGGTCGCCTCGCTGACCGGGATCCGCGCGGTCGCCGCGCTCCTCGTCGTCGGCACCCACGCGGCCTACACCACCGGTAAGTACACGCACGGCTATTGGGGCCTGGTCGGTTCCCGGATGGAGATCGGGGTACCGATCTTCTTCGTGCTCTCCGGCTACCTGTTGTTCCGCCCGTGGGTGAAGGCGGCGGCGAAAGGCGGTCGTTCGCCGTCGCTGAGTCGCTATGCGTGGCACCGGGTTCGGCGCATCATGCCCGCCTACGTCGTCACGGTGTTGTTCGCCTACGTCCTCTACCACTTCCGCAATGCCGGGCCCAACCCCGGCCACAGCTGGCTGGGCCTGGCGCGCAACCTGACGCTGACGCAGATCTACTGCAACGGCTACCTCGGCAAGTACCTGCACCAGGGGCTGACCCAGATGTGGAGCCTTGCGGTGGAGGGATCGTTCTACGTCATCCTGCCGCTGCTGGCCTACCTGCTGCTGGTGGTGATCTGCCGGCGACAATGGCAGCCGAAGTTGGTGCTCGGCGCGCTGGCGGGGATGCTGTTGATCAGCCCGGCCTGGCTGGTGCTGGTGCACACCGATCACTGGTTTCCCGACGGGGCACGGCTGTGGCTGCCCACCTATCTGGCGTGGTTCCTCGCCGGCATGATGCTGACCGTGCTGCAGGAGATGGGGGTGCGCGGCTACGGGTTCGTGGCCATACCGCTGGCGGTCATCTGCTATTTCATCGTGTCCACGCCCATCGCCGGCGCGCCCACGACCTCCCCGGCGACGCTGAGCGAGGCGTTGTTCAAGACGTGCTTCTACGCCGTCATCGCCGCGCTCGCGGTGGCACCGCTGGCCCTGGGCGACGACCATGGTTGGTATTCGCGGGTACTGGCCAGCCGCCCGATGGTGTGGCTGGGGGAGATCTCCTACGAGATCTTCCTGATCCACTTGATCACCATGGAATTCGCGATGGATTACATCGTCGGCGCGCGGGTCTACACCGGCCCGATGCTGTACCTGTACGTCGCGACGCTGGTGGTGACGATCCCGCTGGCGTGGCTGCTGCACCGGTTCACCCGCGTGCGGGAGTGACCACGCCGGCTAGTCGCGGGCGGACACCGGCGTCACGATCGGGACGACGAATTCCTCGATCATCGCCCGCTCCTCGGCTTCGTCACGGCCCGGGTGGGTCAGCAGCGAAACGATCACCCGCACCATCCAGCGGCCGCGGCGTTCGATGACGGCGGGATCGTCGGGTCCCAGCGATTGCAGGAATGCCACCGCCAACGCCGCGATGACGTCGGACTGTCCGGCCAGTTCGCCACCTACCGGCGGGCGGGTGGTGGCAAACCAGGATGCCAGCGCCGGGCTTTCGCGAACCATCGCCAGCGTGACGAGGATGCTCGCGACCAGCCGTTCGCGTGGGTCCTCGATGTCGCCGGTGCGCGCGATGATCTCGCGGCCCAGCCGGTGGGTTTCGCGGTGGACGTAGGCGGTTCGCAGCGCCTCGCGGTTCTCGAAATACCGGTACAGCGTCGCGCGGGAACAGCCTGCGGCGCGGGCGATTTCGTTCATGCCGATCGAGTCGGAATCGCGCTGGGTGTAGAGCCGCTCGGCGGCGTCGAGGATCCGGTCGGCGGCCGCCTCGGTCCGGTGCGTGCCCAGCCAGTCGTTGCCTGCCATCAGGACGTCGTCCGGATCGGCACCGACAGCGGGCGCCGGACGTAGCTGCCGCCGGCCCAGACGATGCCGGATTCGTCCACCTCGAAGTCCGGGCACCGGGTCAGGAGTTCGGTCAGTGCGACGCGCGATTGCATCCGCGCGGCGGCGGCGCCCAGACAATGGTGTGCGCCGTGGCTGAACGTCAGGATGTTGCGGGGGCAGCGGGTGACGTCGAGTTCGCCTGCGTCCGAGCCGTATTGGCGTTCGTCGCGGTTGGCCGAGCCGTAGAGCAACAGCACCCTGCGCCCGGCCGGAATGGTGGTCTCGCCGACGGTCACGTCCCGGGTGACCGTGCGGGCCAGGCCCTGCACCGGTGAGGTCATCCGCAGCAGTTCCTCGACGGCATCGGGAATGCGGTCGGGGTCGTCCACCAGCAGCTGACGCTGGTCGGGTCGTTCGTGCAGCAGCGGCATCGAACCGCCGAGCATGCCGGTGACGGTGTCGTTGCCGCCGGTGACCATGGTGAACGTGAACGCCAGGATCGACAGGGTGCCGGCGATGTCACCGTTGGCACCGACCCCGGCGGCCACCAGGTGCGAGATGGTGTCGTCCTCGGGTTCGGTCCGGCGCCGTTCGATCAACCCGGTGAAGTAGGCCATCATCGACCCGACGGCATCGCCGACGGTCTCCAGGGCGCCGGCGACGCCGCCTTCGGCGGTGTTGGCCGCGACGATGGCCTGGGTCCAGCCGTCGAACTGGGCCCAATCCTCCTCGGGCACACCGAGATAGTGGGCGACCACCATCGACGGCAGCGGCTTGAACAGCTCCGCGACGATGTCGCCGCCGCCGGCCGAACGCAACCCCTCGATGCGCTCGACGACGAACTCGGTGACCTTGGGCTCCACCGCCTCCACCTGCCGCGGGGTGAAGCCCCGCGACACCAGCTTGCGGAACTGCGTGTGTACCGGGGGATCCTGCATCACGAACGGTGGATTGTCCTGCAGCCCAATCAGTTCCAGGTCGTCATAGTTGACGGTCAGACCCTTGGCGGAGGAGAAGGTTTCGTGGTCGCGGGCCGCGGCCCACACGTCGGCGTGCCGGGAGAGCACGTAGTAGTCATGCTCGGGGTGGTTGGCCGGCACGACGTGGTGCACCGGGTCGTGGTCGCGCAGCGCGCGGTACATCGGCCACGGGTTGGGCCAGGTGTCGGCGGTGGCCAGCTGGAAAGCGACCGGCGCTTCGTGAGACATAACAGCAGCCATGTCTCATTCGTACGACAGTCGTGACGATATGTCAACCCTGCCGCACGCCGGGCGCCCCGCTGGCCGGGCGCCCACCACCGAGCGCCCGGCTGGCCGGGCACTCGAGAGCAAAGGCCTAGATAGCCGCGCCCGGGTTCAAAATGCCCTGCGGATCCAGCGCCTGCTTGATGCGCCGGTTGAGGTCCATCACGTCGGGGCCCAGATAGCCGGCCAGCCAGGGCCGCTTCAACCGGCCGACGCCGTGCTCGCCGGTGATGGTGCCGCCCAGGCCGACGGCGAGATCCATGATCTCGCCGAACGCCAGGTGCGCGCGTTCGGTCATGTCGGCGTCGGCGGGGTCGTAGACGATCAGCGGGTGGGTGTTGCCGTCGCCGGCGTGCGCGATCACCGAGATCATCAGGTCGCGTTCGGCGGCGATGCGCGCGATCCCGGTCACCAGGCGGCCCAGCGCCGGCAGCG
>NZ_LZMG01000237.1:0-2385 GCF_001673615.1 Mycobacterium sp. 1245499.0 | reverse complement strand
CAGCGCGGCCTTGAACGACACCCCGGAGACCAGCATCGCGAGACCGATGACGAACAGCACCACGCCCCACTAAAGTCCCCCACAACGCCCCACCGACGGTATTTCGCCTGGTAATCGGTCCGCGATCCAGAGCGCGACAGACGTCCCGGGCGGGGCGCGACACACCCTTTGCGCGGCTTTGACGGCGTCCTGACGACGGATAACCCTGAAAACGCCGCGGCTACACCCTAAGAATGGGGCGTAGTGGGGGATTGTGGGGTATGGTGGCTGCAGTGTTTGGGTGACCCCATAGGGGAGGTGAGCTGGTGTTTCTCGGCACCTACACGCCCAAACTCGACGACAAGGGGCGGCTCACGCTGCCCGCCAAGTTCCGCGACGCACTGGCAGGGGGGTTGATGGTCACCAAGAGCCAGGACCACAGCCTCGCCGTCTACCCGCGGGCGGAATTCGAGCAACTGGCCCGCCGCGCGAGCAAGGCGTCGCGGAGCAACCCCGACGCCCGGGCGTTTCTCCGCAATCTCGCCGCCGGCACCGACGAACAGCATCCCGATGCGCAGGGCCGGATCACGTTATCGGCCGACCACCGGCGCTACGCCAACCTTTCCAAGGACTGCGTGGTGATCGGCGCGATCGACAACCTCGAGATCTGGGATGCGCAGGCATGGCAGGACTACCAGCAGACCCACGAAGAGAACTTCTCCGCGGCCAGCGATGAAGCACTCGGCGACATCATCTGAGGCGCATGCCCGTGCACCGTGGCCTCTGCCCGAACCGACCCTGGCGTACTTCCCCAACGCCAGGTTCGCGACTTCGGTCAGAGACCTCGGTGCAGGGGCCGCCCCTCTTCCCGAGCACCTGCCAAGGCCCGTCCGGGCGGCACAGACCCGACGCGGCGCGAGGACCCGCCCGTCGGGGGTGCGGGCGGCCGACGGATGCCGGCAGATTCGTGGAGGCGTTGCGGTGGCTGACAATTCGAGTCCCGACGATTACGGGCATGTCCCCGTCCTGCTGGAACGCTGCGTCGAACTGCTCACGCCCGCGCTGACCCGCCACCACCCCGACGGGTCGGGGGCGACGCTGGTCGATGCCACCCTCGGCGCGGGCGGGCATGCGGAGCGGTTCCTCACCGACCTGCCGGGCCTGCGGCTGATCGGGCTCGATCGCGATCCCAGCGCGCTGGACATCGCCCGGGCGCGGCTGGCGCGCTTCGCAGACCGCCTCACGCTGGTGCACACCCGCTACGACGACGTCGCCGCGGCGCTGGATGAATCCGGTTATGCGGCAATCGAATCCGTGGACGGGATGCTGTTCGACCTCGGGGTGTCGTCCATGCAGCTCGATCGCACCGAGCGCGGCTTCGCCTATGCCCAGGACGCGCCGCTGGACATGCGGATGGACCCCTCGTCGCCGCTGACCGCGGCCGACATCGTCAACACCTATGACGAGGCGGAGCTGGCGAGGATCTTGCACCGCTACGGCGAGGAGCGGTTCGCGCGCCGCATCGCCGCGCACATCGTGCGCCGCCGGGCCCGCGAGCCGTTCAGGTCGACCGCGGACCTGGTGGCCCTGCTCTACGAAGCGATTCCGGCCGCGGCCCGGCGTACCGGCGGACACCCGGCCAAGCGCACCTTTCAGGCGCTGCGGGTCGCGGTCAACGACGAACTGGACACGCTGCGCAACGCGCTACCGGCCGCCCTGGACGCCCTCGACGTGGGCGGGCGCATCGTGGTGATGGCCTACCAATCGCTGGAGGACCGGATCGTCAAGCGGCTCTTCGCCCAGGCGGTCGCGTCCCGCACCCCGGTGGACCTGCCGGTCGAACTCCCCGGCCACGAGCCGCGATTCCAGTCCCTGACGCACGGCGCCGATCGGGCCGACGCCACCGAGATCGAACGCAATCCACGCAGTGCCGCAGTGCGATTGCGGGCGCTGCAACGAATGCAGTCACAGCAGGCTAGCGGGAGAGGCGACGCATGAGAGCAGAGCGCGAGACGTCGAAGCGGCGCGGCGGCAGCGATCGCCGGGGCGGGCGCGACGGCGCTGCCCGGCGGACCCGCGCGGCCGAGTCCGGATCGGCGCGGCGCGCCCGAAGCGGCCGCACCTCGGCGCCGGCCCGTGAGGCCCGCGCGCCCAAGTCCGCACCGCAGACCAGCCCCATCGCCCGGCCGGTGGAGCGGCCGGCCCGGCCCAAAAGCACCAGCCAGGCCAAGGCGCGGGCCAAGGCGCGCAAGGCCAAGGCCCCCAAGGTTGTTCGGCCTCGCCTGACCGAGCGGTTGGCCGCCCGGCTGGCCTCGATCGACCTGCGGCCGCGCACCCTGGCCAGCAAGGTCCCGTTCGTCGTGCTGATCATCGGTGCGCTGGGCATCGGGCTGGGGCTCACGCTGT
>NZ_LZMG01000236.1:0-8828 GCF_001673615.1 Mycobacterium sp. 1245499.0 | reverse complement strand
CTGCGAGCCGGCCCGGACCACGAAGTAGCGGCCCGGTTCTTCCGGCCACCGTTGAGCCTCGTTCAGTTCGGTGAACCCGGCGGCGGTCAGCCGCGCGCCGACCGTGGCGCAGGCATGAAATGGCGAGGGGGAAGCGTCGATGAAATCGCAGAGGCCTGCGGCGCTGGCCGACATGTTGATCATCATGGCTGTCCGCGGTCACGGACTTCACGCGAGGTCCGATTGCGCGCTCCTTGCTCGCTCCGCTTTCGGCGCTCACCGTCGCCACGCGAGGTCCGATTGCGCGCTCCTTGCTCGCTCCGCTTTCGGCGCTCACCGTCGCCACGCTAGGGTCCTCAGAGTGCCCCCCGTCCAGCCGCAACCGATCCTCGCGCCGTTGACGCCCGCGGCGATCTTCCTGGTGGTCACCATCGACGACGGCGGAGAGGCGACGGTGCACGACGCGCTGCCCGAGATTCCGGGACTGGTGCGCGCGATCGGCTTCCGCGAACCGCAGAAGCGGTTGTCGGCGATCGCCTCGATCGGCTCCGACGCGTGGGACCGCCTGTTCTCCGGACCGCGGCCCGCCGAACTGCACCGGTTCACCGAGCTGAATGGACCGCGGCACACCGCCCCCGCCACCCCCGGGGACCTGTTGTTCCATATCAGGGCCGAGAGCTTGGACGTCTGCTTCGAGCTGGCCGACCGGATCCTCAAATCGATGGCCGGCGCGGTCACCGTGGTCGACGAGGTGCATGGCTTCCGCTACTTCGACAACCGCGACTTGCTCGGATTCGTTGACGGCACCGAGAACCCGGACGGCGCGCTGGCCGAAAGTGCCACCGCGATCGGCGACGAGGACCCCGACTTCGCCGGCTCTTGCTATGTGCACGTGCAGAAGTACGTGCACGACATGTCGTCGTGGCATTCGATCTCGGTCACCGAGCAGGAGCGGGTGATCGGCCGGACCAAGCTGGACGACATCGAACTCGACGACGATGTGAAGCCGGCCAACTCCCACATCGCGCTCAACGTGATCACCGACGACGACGGCACGGAACTGAAAATCGTGCGGCACAACATGCCGTTCGGCGAACTCGGCAAGAGCGAATACGGCACCTACTTCATCGGCTATTCGCGGACACCCCAAGTCACCGAACGAATGTTGCGCAACATGTTCCTCGGCGATCCCCCGGGCAACACCGACCGCATCCTCGACTTCTCCACCGCCGTAACCGGCGGAATGTTCTTCTCCCCCACCCTGGACTTTCTCGATGATCCACCGCCGCTGCCCGCAGCGCCGGTGGCGGAAACGCCTGTTGCACAGAACGGCTCACTTTCGATCGGCAGCCTGAAAGGAACCTCCTTATGAACAACCTCTACCGCGACCTGGCACCGGTCACCGACGCCGCCTGGCACGAGATCGAAACGGAGGCGACCCGCACCTTCAAGCGACACATCGCCGGGCGCCGGGTCGTCGACGTCAGCGAGCCGGGCGGACCAGTCGCCGCCGCCGTCAGCACCGGTCGGCTCGCCAACGTGGCGTCGCCCACCGAGGGTGTGGAGGCTCATCTGCGGGAGAGCAAACCCCTTGTCCGCCTGCGGGTTCCGTTCACCCTGTCTCGTTACGAGATCGACAACGTCGAGCGCGGCGCCAACGACTCCGACTGGGATCCGGTCAAGGAGGCCGCCAAGAAGCTGGCGTTCGTGGAAGACCGGGCCATCTTCGAGGGCTACGCCGCGGCGTCGATCGAGGGCATCCGCTCGGCCAGCTCGAACAAATCGCTGACCCTGCCGGCCGATCCGCGCGAGATCCCCGACGTCATCACCCAGGCGATCTCCGAACTCCGGCTGGCCGGTGTGGACGGCCCGTACTCGGTGCTGCTGTCCGCCGACGTCTACACCCGGGTCAGCGAGACCACCGAACACGGATATCCGATCCTCGAACACATCGACCGACTGGTTCCCGGAGACATCATCTGGGCACCGGCCATCGACGGCGCGTTCGTGCTGACCACCCGCGGCGGCGACTTCGACCTGCAGCTCGGCACCGACGTGTCGATCGGATACACCAGCCACGACGCGGACACCGTGCAGCTGTACCTGCAGGAGACGCTGACCTTCCTGTGCTACACCGCCGAGGCGTCCGTCCCGCTGAACCCCTAGGAATAAACGCCGACCAACCGCTGCTTATCGGGAGAGCAATTGAACTTCTCTCCTGGAGGCAGGATTTCGATGGCAACATCATTGGCCGGCTCGACCGCGTTGGTGACCGGTGCTACATCGGGTATCGGCCGGGAAATCGCACTGCAGCTTGCACGTCGCGGCGCCGAGGTCGTGGTGCAGGGCCGCAACGCCGAACGCGGCGCAAAAACCGTCCGCGACATCGAAAATGCCGGTGGTACAGCTCGTTTCGTCGCGGCGGATCTCAACGTCGCCGACGAGGTGCGGCGATTGGCCACCGAGGCCGGGCCGGTGGACATCCTGGTCAACAACGCCGGTATCTATGAATTCGGCCCGACCGCCGACACCGACGACGCGACCTTCGACGAACACGTGAACGTCAACCTGCACGCCCCCTACATCCTGGTGCAGAAGTTGGTGCCGGCCATGGCCGCCCGGGGCCACGGTGCGGTGGTGAACGTGAGCACCCTCGCAGCGTCGTTCGCAACGCGCGGGGCGGGGATCTACGGGGCCACCAAAGCCGGCTTGGAGCAGCTGACCCGCGTATGGGCCGATGAATTCGGCGAGTCGGGCGTGCGGGTGAACGCGGTGGCCGCGGGGCCGACGGAAACGCCTGGGGCCGCGGCGCTTCCGGGCGCCCTCGAGACCATCGCGGCCATCACCGCGCTGAAGCGGGTGGCCGACGCGAGCGAAATCGCCAGTGCCGTGGTCTTTCTCGCCTCGCCGGAGGCCAGCTACGTCAACGGCGCAGTCTTGCATGCGACCGGAGGGCAGCAAGCAATCGTCGCCTGAGCACTACAGATCGAGCACCACGTCGGTTTCCGGCTCCGCCGAGCAGATCAGTACCGACCCGTCACCCGGCGGATCCAGCGGCCGCTGGACGTAAGTGGTTGCGCCGGAGACGATTCCGGTGACGCACACGTGACACACGCCGCTGCGGCAGGAGAAGCGGGTTGGCACGTCACAGGCTTCGGCGAGATCGAGGATGCTGCGGTACGCGGGTGACCAGTTGACCGTTAATCCGCTGCGTGTGAAGGTGATCGCCGGTCCGACACCCGGCGCTCCGGCAGGCGGGTGGGGCGGCCGGCGCTCGCCCGCATCGACCACCCCCGGGTTGATTGCGGGCAGCGCGCCGAACAGCTCGGTGTGGATCCGGGACGGGTCGAATCCCATTCCTGTCAAGGCGTCGCGCATATCCGTCATGAATTGGGTTGGACCGCAAAGGTAAACGGTGGCGTCGGTCGGCAGGCCCAGTTCCGCGATCGACTCCCGGCGCAGCCGGCCCTGCGTTTCGGTATAGAAGACCCGCTGCCGGGCGTGCGGTAACGACCCGATGAGCGTCTCGACTTCGGCTGCGAACACCTGCGTTTCGCGGCTGCGGGTGGTGTGCAACCACCAGATGTCGCGCCGGCTTCCGGCCGCGGACAGGGCGTGCAGCATCGCCAGCACCGGCGTCGCGCCTATTCCGGCGGAGAACAGGACGACCGGGCCCTCGTCCTCGGTCAGGCAGAAGTCGCCACGCGGAGCGGCCGCCGCGATTACCGACCCCGGCTTGATGTGGGTGTGCAACCACCCGCTCACCACGCCGTGGTCCTCGCGCTTGACGCTGATGCGGTAATCACCGGCGGAGGAGTCGTCCGACAGGGAATAGCTGCGCAGCGGCGCGGGCTCGCCGGCGCCGGCGAGCTTGATCGTCAAGTACTGCCCGGGCAGCGCCGGTGGCAGCGGAGCCTGGTCGTCGGCCTTGAGCCGGATCGAGAGCACTTCTGGACTCTCCCAGCATGTTTCGGTGACCCGCAAGCTACGAAAGCCCTGCCACCCCGGTTCGACTCCGATGGGCGGCGCCACCGCGGAAGTGGCTCCATCGTGCGCGGCCAGCAGCTCGTGAAACGACTGCTGCCAACCCGGGCTCAGCGCCGGAATGTCGACGGCCTTGCGCAGCGTCTCGACGTTGCGGTCGGGTAGATAAAGCAGCGCGTCCACAGCGGCGACGCTGAGTTCGTGGCGGCCGCGGCGCGTCCGCACGATGTCGTCACCGGCTCGCACCTGGCCCTCGGTGATCACGCGGAAGTAGAAACCCGGGCGATGCTGGGCCACCAGCAGATTGGGCATGTCGGGCTCGTCGAGGCGAAGGCCGACCCGAAAGCAGGTGACGCGCGGCTGGGTCACCTCGAACTCGGCGTCACCGATGCGATAGCGGTCGCCGATGCAGACGTCGTCGTCGGCGAGCCCGGTGACCGTGAAGTTTTCCCCGAAGTGCCCGGCTCGCAGATCGTCGCGCTTCAGGTAGCTCTTCCAGAAGTCGTAGGACTCGCTCTGATACACCATCACCGCGCGTTGTTCACCGCCGTGACCGGCGAGGTCGCCCTGACCGTCACCGTCGACGTTGCGGCGGCGCACCATGACCGGTCCCTCGACCGGGGCCTTCCATATCCCCGTGTAGACGGTTTTGTCGCGCCATTCGACGTTCTTGGGCATGCCCACGTTCACCGAAACAAGCCTGTCGACCATGTCACCTCGAACCAGCTCGTATCCGTAGCGAGCCCAACTGGGATGATTGGCCCAGAATATGGCAGGCCAGTCCGCACGGCAATACATTGGCAAAGGCTGTTGCTCGGCGCCGCGGTGTTGCATACTGGGTCAGATAACCCAGAAACCTCTAGATGGGTTTCGCGGATTTTCCATCCCACGCCGTCGCGGCGCACGGCGGTGAAAGGGGTTGAGCCAGGAGGAACGTCATGCCTGCTGTTCACCATCGCTACGCCACGGTCGACGGCCATCGACTCTTCTACCGCGAGGCAGGAGACCCGGCCGGTCCCACGGTGCTCCTCCTGCACGGCTTTCCCACCAGCTCGTACATGTTCCGTCACCTGATCCCGGCCCTGGCCGACGGTTACCACGTCATCGCGCCGGATCACTTGGGGTACGGGCTGTCCGACGCACCACCGGTCGACGAATTCGACTACACCTTCGACGCGCTGACCGACCTCACCGCAAACCTGCTGCGGACCCTGGGCGTCGACCGGTACGCCATGTACGTCCAGGACTACGGCGCGCCGATCGGCTGGCGACTCGCGTTGCGCGACCCGGCCGCGATCACCGCGATCATCAGCCAGAACGGCAATGGCTATGACGCGGGATTCGTCGAGAGCTTCTGGAAGGTCGTGCAGGCATACCAACAGGAGCAAACGGCGGATACCGAGGCGGCGGTGCGCCAGTTCCTTACCCTGGGGGCCACCCGTTGGCAGTACGTGACCGGCGTGGCCGACGAGACGCTGATCGATCCCGAATCCTGGCAGCACGATTACGCCCTGATCTCCCGTCCGGGCAATGACCTGGTGCAGCTCAAGCTGTTTCGCGACTACGCCACCAATGCGCCCCTTTATCCGCGCCTGCACGACTACTTCCGGGCCACCCGGGTGCCGCTGCTGGCCGTCTGGGGCCGCGGCGACGAGATCTTCGGCCCGGCCGGCGCCGAGGCGTTCGCCGACGACCTGCCCGACGCCGAGATCCATCTGCTCGACGGCGGACACTTTCTGCTGGAGTCGGCGTGCGACGACGTCGCGCACCTGATCCGGAACTTCCTCGCCAGGCAAGGCCGCGCCTGAGCCGATGTATGGGCTGGAGATCCCATAAATGGGGGCGCTACCAGGTTAGCCTGACGCGATGGCCCATCCCGATGTTCATGGTGAACAACGGTTGACCGCCAAGGGGCGTGCCACCCGCGACCGGATCGTGCAGGCCGCCGCCGAGCTGATCGTCACAAAGGGCCTGTCCGCGTTCAACATGGACGGCGTTCGCCGGGCGGCTTCCGTCAGCGGCTCACAGCTCGCCCACTATTTCGCCGATAAGGCGACGCTCATCCGCGCGGTGATCAGGCGCCAGATCGGCGTCGTCTTGGACTTTCACCGCCAGCCCACACTTCGCGGCCTGGGTTCGTTTGACGACTTCGAGCGGTGGATCGACCTGAACATGCGCTACCTGCGGCGCATCGGCTATTTCGGCACCCCCACCTATCACGCGCTCACCGCCCAGTTGGCGAAGTCGGACGACGCCACGCGCGAGGCGTTGGCGGCCGGGTACCGGCAGTGGATTGACTTGCTGGAACAGGCGATTGCGCGGATGAAAGACGACGGATTGCTGGTTCGGTATGCCGATCCACACCAGCTGGCGTTGGTGATCGTCGCCGCGCACCAGGGCGGTGGCGTGCTGACCTTCACTTACCGAGAGGAGTGGCCCCACGCCGACGCCATTCGCTTCGCGATCAACTATTTGCGTCTGTTCGCCACCGACCCTGCCGAGCGCGCACCCCGTCCGCCGCGCCGGTCCAGCGCGCGTCGCCCGGCGCGACGGGCCGGCTGAGCGATTGGTGCCGAAGGTGGTGAAGTGACCGAACGCAACCCATCGCGCTTCACCCGCAAGGGACTGGCGACACGCGCGCGCATCATCGAGGTCGCCGCCCGGCTGATGTTCGAGCGGGGCGTCGCCAACACGAGCGTCGACCAGGTTCGCCGCGCCGCCGCTGTGAGCGGATCCCAGATCTCGCACTACTTCGGCGATAAGCGCGACCTGACCCGCCACGTCATCGATGCGCGCCGTAATGACGTGCGGGACTTTCACACTCGGCCACAGTTCGCCGGACTCGACAGCCTAGATGCCCTGCGGGCGTGGGCCGATGCCTGCGTGGCCGACATCGACGCCGTGTACCGCGTCGGCGGTTGCGTTTATGGGTCCCTGGCCGGTGAGCTGATCGAGGGCGACCGCGAGGTCCACGATGACCTGGCCGCGGGATACGACCAATGGATCGACCTGTTTCGGGCCGGACTGGAGTCGATGCGCGAGCGCGGACACCTGCGCCCGGAGGCCGACGCGCGGCACCTGGCCGTATCGCTGGTCGCCGCGCACCAGGGCGGCGCGATGCTCACCCACGTCACCGGCGATCCGCAACCGCTGCGGGTCGCCGTCAATGCCGCGGTCGACTATGTGCGCTCCTTCGCGGCGCACCCGCCGCGGCGTAAGCGTCGAGCCGTGTCGTCTCGCGGTCGGCGCGAGGCCTGAGTATTGACCTTTCGCTGGACATGGTCGGTGTGGACGCCCATAATAATGGGTCAGTTGGCCCAATATTTGCGTCGCGCCGCCGGGCGCCGTCGCCGCCAACGATGGTGAAAGAGGCAGCCGATGTCCGTGCTCGAGTCACCTCAGCTGCCAACCGCAC
Source organism: Mycobacterium sp. 1245499.0 (assembly GCF_001673615.1). NCBI lineage: Bacteria > Bacillati > Actinomycetota > Actinomycetes > Mycobacteriales > Mycobacteriaceae > Mycobacterium > Mycobacterium sp. 1245499.0. The sequence goes on along the minus strand of NZ_LZMG01000236.1, from coordinate 1,450 downwards.
CGGCGGTCGTACGCGAGCAACCCGGCGGGGAAACCATGCGGGCGATCATCTTGGAAAAGTTTGGCGGCCTGGACAGTCTGGTCTACACCGACATCCCCAAGCCCCTGCCGAAAGATGGCGAAGTCGTCATTGCGGTAAAGGGTTTCGGCATCAACCACGCCGAGATGCACATGCGTCGCGGTGAATGGGCTGAGGCGGCCGAGGTCAGCGGGATCGAATGCGTCGGCATCGTCGACTCGTGCCCGGGCGGCGAATTCCCGGTCGGGGCCAAGGTGGCGGCGCTGATGGGCGGGCTGGGGCGCACCATCAACGGCAGCTACGCCGAGTACACGCGGGTTCGCGCCGCCAATGTCGCCCTCATTGAGTCGGACCTGCCCTGGTCGGATTTGGCCGCCCTGCCCGAGACTTACGCGGTCGCCTGGACATGCCTGTTCCGCAACCTCGACCTGAGATCCGGACAAACGTTGGTTTTACGGGGCGCGACCTCCTCATTCGGCCAAGCCGCACTCAAGATGGCGGTCACCGCCGGCGCGCGTGTCATCGCCACGGCGCGAAGCAGCGATCGCTTGCCGATGCTGGAAAAGTTAGGCGCTTCGCGCGTCGAACTGGAAAGGCGCGACCTGGCCTCCCACATCCCCGAAACCAAAGACATTGACGCGGTCCTGGACCTGGTGGGCAACAGCACCATCCTCGACTCCCTCGACATGTTGCGGCGCGGCGGCACGGCGTGCCTGGCCGGATGGTTGGGCGGACTCGACCCGATTGGCGATTTCAACCCGCTGCTGCGCATGGCCAGCGGCGTGAACTGGAACTTCTTCGGGAGCTTCGTCTTTGGGACACCGGGCTTTCCGCTCTCAGACGTACCCCTGCAAGACATCGCCCGGCAGGTTGCCGACGGCGAACTGGATGCGAAGCCGTCACACATCTTCTCTTTCGAGCAGATCCGAGAGGCGCACCGCGTGATGGAGGCGGGAGAAGCCGGCGGGAAGATGGTCGTCGTCATGCAGTGACGTGACCGCGGACGCCGAAAAGTTTTCGCGACGAAGGGACACGATCATGGGGCTCGCATGGCAGCAAGGCCCGCTTGCGACGGGATCGGTGGGGCATTTCCTGACCGAGCAGCCACTGCCGGCGCGGCTGCTCTTCGCCGAGCCGCTGCGGCGACGGATGAGAGTACGCTTCGAGGACAGATGGATAGTCGACAGCGAAGACGTGATCCTGCTACACGAACCGGGCCGATATCCAGTCGCCTACTTTCCCCGCGCTGACATCGAAGACGAAACGCTGCGCGCCGAGGACCGGGTGACGCAACACCGCGATCTCGGGGCCACCCAGTGGTTCTCCGTCTCCGCATCGGGGCGCGAGACCAATCACAGCGCGTGGGAACACACCGGGCTACCGGCGTATGCCGCCGTTCTCGAGGGCCGGGTGGCGTTTGCCTGGCGCGCCA
>NZ_LZMG01000235.1:0-12993 GCF_001673615.1 Mycobacterium sp. 1245499.0 | reverse complement strand
GGTGGGGCTGCGATCACCGGCGTGCGGGCCGGCGGCCGTCACCAGCGTGCCGGTGACCAGCACGGCGGCCAGGTTCAAGCCGGACAGCGCGGTCAGCGCGCGCAGCGGCCGGACGACCCGCTCGCGCACCACTGCGTCGTCCGGTTCGCCGACTTTCACGTAGAGCAGCACCGACAGCCACACCATCGTCATCGACGTCAGCAGGTGGACCGCCACCGTCCACCACAGCAGCCCGGTGCGCACGGTGATGCCGCCGATCACCGCCTGCACGACGGTGGACACCGGCATCAGCCAGGCATAGACGAGGACCTCGCGGCGCCGTCGCGCCCGGGTGACGGCCAGCACCGCCAGCGCCGCCGTGATGACGACGGCGAAGGTGACCATCCGATTGCCGAACTCGACGGCCTGGTGGATGCGTGGCACCTCGGCGTGGGCCACCGGCACGAAGCTGCCCGGAAAGCACTGCGGCCAGGTGGGGCAGCCCAGGCCCGACGCGGTGACGCGCACGATCGCGCCGGTGATGGCGATGCCGCCCTGGGTGAGGATGACGGCCGCGGCGATCAGGCGCTGCACGCCCAGGCTGGGGTTGGGCAGCAGGTCCACCGCGCGCAACAGCATCCGTCCAACCACGGCCCGATCCTAAGCCACCGAAAACTACGAGCTGTAGTACGGAGGGGTGCGCCGAGACTTAAACCACGTACACCGATAGCGGCGTGTCGTGTGCGTGGTTTAAGTGTCGCGAGCCCGACCCGAACGTCAGGTGAAGAGCCCGATGCGACCGTCAGGTGAAGCGGAACCAGCGCAGCGCGCTCAGCGCGCCCACCGCGCCCCACGCGGCCAGGACGATCACCCCGAACCAGTCCACCGACATGGTCATCGCCTGCGACAGCGCCTCGGTGAGCGCGCCCGACGGGGTCAGCCGGGCCGCCAACTTGACCGCGGTCGGGGTGATGCCGGTTTCGACGGTCAGCGCGCCGAGGCCGGCGAACACGAACCACATCAGGTTGGCAACCGCGAGCACGATCTCGGCCCGCAGCGTCCCGCCGAGCAGCAGCCCCAGGGCCGCGAACACCACGGTGCCCAGTGCGATCACCGCCGCGCCCAGCGCCAACGCCGCCGGTTCCGGTCGCCAGCCGAGCGCAAAACCGATGGCGCCCAACAGGATTGCCTGCAAAAACACCACGGCGACCACGGCAAGCGACTTGCCCGCGATGATGCCCCACACCGGCAGCGGGGTGGCGCCGAGCCGCTTGAGCGCGCCGTAACGCCGATCGAAGGCGACCGCGATCGCCTGCCCGGTGAACGCGGTCGAGATCACCGCCAGCGCCATGATGACCGGGGTGAAGGTGGCCGCGCGGTGCTGGCCGAACGAACCGAGCGGCAGCAGCGTGAGCCCGACCAGCAGCGTGATCGGGATGAACATGGTCAGCAGCAGCTGTTCGCCGTTGCGCAGCAGCAGCTTGAGCTCCAAACCGAACTGCGCGGCAAGCATTTTCGGCACCGCGCTGGGCCGCGGGTCGGGCGCGAAGGTGCCCGCGGGAAAGACGCTGGATCGAATCTCGTTGTCGGTCAAGGCCGTAACTTCCTGCCGGTGAGGTCGAGGAACACGTCCTCGAGGCTGCGTTGCTCGACGCGCATGTCGGTGGCCAGCACGTCGATCCGCGCGCACCACGCGGTGACGGTGGCCAGCACCTGGGGGTCGATGTGCCCTTCGATCAGGTACTCGCCCGGCGTCACCTCGGTGGCCTTGTAGTCCTCCGGCAGGGCGGCGGACAGCAGCGACAGATCCAGACGCGGCGGTGCGCTGAACCGCAGCTGGTCCTTGGCCCCGCTGCGCATCAGCTCCGTCGGCGTGCCGGAGGCCACCGTCGCCCCGTGGTCGATGATCACCAGCCGGTCGGCGAGTTCCTCGGCCTCCTTGAGCTGATGCGTCGTCAGCACGACCGTCACACCGTCGCGGCGCAGCGCGTCGATCAGTTCCCACACCAGCAGCCGGGCGTGCGCGTCCATGCCCGCGGTGGGCTCGTCGAGGAACACCAGTTCCGGGCGCCCGACCAGCGCACAGGCCAGCGCCAGGCGTTGCTGCTGGCCGCCGGAGAGCCGCCGGTAGGTGGTGCGGGCGGCGTCGGTGAGGCCGAGCGTGTCCAGCAGCCAGGCGGGGTCCAGCGGGTCGGCGGAGTAGGCGGCCACCAGATTGAGCATCTCGCCGGCCCGCGCCGCGGGATAGCCGCCGCCGCCCTGCAGCATCACCCCGATGCGCGCCCGCAGCCGCGTGTTGTCGGCGATCGGGTCCAGGCCGAGCACCTCGATGGTGCCGGCGTCGGGCCGTACGAAGCCCTCGCACATCTCCACCGTCGTCGTCTTGCCGGCGCCGTTGGGGCCGAGCAGGGCCAGCACCTCGGCGGCGTGCACCTCGAGATCGAGGTTGGCGACGGCCTCGACGGCGGTCGCGCCGGACCCGTATGTCTTGGTGACGCCGCGCAGCCGCACCACCGTGTCAGGGGATTTGCGCGATTCTGGAAAGGCCGAGCTCACGTGGAATCAGCGTAGGCGCCATGTGCCGGCGCCGGGCGGGGGGGCGACGGAGGCTGCGGCGGTGCCGTCTCGTCGGTGACGGGTGGGCCGTCGGATTCGGTGCCCAGGACGGGCGGGCGGCGCCAGGGCAGGCGGGTGTAGGTCAGCGCGATGAGCGCCACGACGATGACGGTGCTGGCCAGGGTGGCGTCGATGATCTGGAACAGCGCGAACCGGTCGCCGTTGGCGGTGGGGCCGAAGATCCCGACGACCAGGCTGATGACGATCGCCGCGACGCGGAAGCCGGTGCGGGTCGCCCAGGCAGCCAGCGGGATGATGGCCCACAGCAGGTACCAGGGCTGCACGACGGGAAACAGCAGCACCGTGATGCCCAGCGCCACGCCCAGCCCGCCGATCGGGTGCAGCCGGCCGCGGAAGACGGCCAGCAACAACCAGGCCACCATGACCATGATGATCAGCACGCCGATCGCACGGGTCAGCCCCAGCACCGCGGTGGTGTGATCGCCCAGCCCCAGCAGGATGCCCACCTGCCCGGTGCCCAGCGCCAGCAGCGTCGGCGGCGACATCCAGCTGCGTACCACGTTGGCGGTGCCCAGCGTGTAGATCCAGCCGAAGCCCAGCCCGCTGGCCCAGCCCACCAGCGCCATCACCGCCAGCGACAGCACCGCCATGCCGCCGCCGGTCAGCAGCAGCGCGCGCAGGGTGCCACCGCAGCGGTAGGCCAGGGCCATCGTGACGAAGCCCAGCGCCAGCAACGACGGCAGTTTCACCTGCGACGACAGCACGATCAGCACAGCGCCGGCGACCAGCATCCCCAGCGGCTCCCAGTCCGGCCCGAGCTTCCAGGAGTGGGGCAGCAGGCGCGGCGCTTTGCCATCCGAGATGCCGCGCAACGCGAATTCCGCCCCGGCCAGCATCAGGCCGAGCATCAGCGCCTCGTTGTGCACGCCGGCCACCAGATGCATGATCAGCAGCGGATTGGCCGCGCCCAGCCACAGGGCGCTGACTTCGGCGACGCCGCAGCGCCGGGCCAGGCGCGGGGTCGCCCACACGATCAGGGCCACCCCGAGCAGCTCCACCAGGCGGTGGCACAGCACGGCGGCGACGATGTTCTCCCCGGTGACCGCCGAGATGCCGCGCCCGATCCACAAAAACAGCGGCCCGTACGGCGCGGGCGTCTCGCGCCACAGCGTCGGCACGGACAGCGTGAAGATGTGCGACAGCCCCAGGCCGGAGGCCGGGCCCACCCGGTAGGGGTCCAGGCCCTCCAGCGAGATCTGGCTTTGCGCCAGGTAGGAGTAGACGTCCTTGCTGTACATCGGCGGGGCGATGAGCAGCGGCAGCACCCACAGCAGCAGGGTGCGGTCCAGGTCGCCGCGCGACATCCGCCGGTTGCCCAGCGCGAACCGGCCCAGCATCAACCAGGCCAGCGCCATCATGACGGCGCCGGTGGTGGTCATGGTCAACGACACCGTCTGGATCCGCGACGGGAGGTTGAGCAGCCGCACCCCGAAGGTGGGGTCCTGCACAACGGGACGCGCGCCGGCGCCCAGCGCGCCGATCGCCATCACCACGGTGCCGGCGGCACCGAACAGGCGGGTGCGGCGCAGCGCGGTGAGCTCGGTATCGTTCAGCGGCGAGCCCACTGCTTGCTCGTCGCCGTGCAGGCTCGCGATCGACGAGCTCAGCGTGTGGTGGCGGGCTGCCATCAGAGCAGCCTAGCCCGGCCGACGAGGCGGACCGCACGTTGCGGGCGGTGAGGAGCCGGGCGATCGGGCGGTTGGTGTGAGCATCGCGACGCCAGCACAGGGGACCCTTGCTAGACCGATCCCCGGAATTGCGTCACACTGGTGTTGTGAAAATCCGAACCAGCCCCGATGGGGCCGCTACCGGCGTGGCCGACGTCGGCGCGCCGGTGCCGGATGGTCACACCCGCCGCGCGATCGTGCGCCTGCTGTTGGAGTCCGGATCGATCACCGCCGCGGAGATCGGTGACCGGCTGGGTTTGACGGCCGCCGGTGTGCGACGCCACCTCGACGCGCTGATCGAGGCTGGCGACGCCGAGGCCACGGCGCCCGCCGCGTGGCAGCAGGCGGGGCGCGGGCGTCCCGCCAAGCGGTACCGGCTGACCTCGGCCGGGCGGGCCAAGCTCGACCACGCCTACGACGACCTTGCCGCGGCGGCCATGCGGCAACTGCGCGAAATCGGTGGGGAAGAGGCGGTGCAGGCGTTCGCCCGGCAGCGGATCGACGCCATCCTGGCCGACGTTCCCGCGGCCGACAGCGCGGCCGACACCGACGTCGAGGCGGCCGCCGACCGCATCGCCACCGCACTGACCAAGGCCGGCTACGTCACCACGACCACGCAGGTCGGTGGGCCGATCCACGGCGTGCAGATCTGCCAGCACCACTGCCCGGTGTCGCACGTCGCGGAGGAATTCCCCGAGCTGTGCGACGCCGAGCAACAGGCCATGGCCGAGGTGCTGGGCACCCACGTCCAGCGGTTGGCGACCATCGTCAACGGCGACTGCGCCTGCACCACGCACGTACCCCTGACCCAGGCATCAAGCACGGCGCCCAGCCCGCGCCGTATGACCGACACCACGAGCATCAAAGGAGCGTCTCGATGACACTCACCCCCGAGGCCAGCAAGACGGCTACCGCGCCGCTGACCCAGGAAGAGGCGATCGCCTCCCTGGGGCGGTACGGCTACGGCTGGGCGGACTCCGATGTCGCCGGCGCCAGCGCCCAGCGCGGCCTGTCGGAGGCCGTCGTCCGCGACATCTCGGCGAAGAAGAACGAGCCCGAATGGATGCTGCAGACCCGGCTCAAGGCGCTGCGCATCTTCGACCGCAAGCCGATGCCGAACTGGGGCTCGAACCTGGAGGGCATCGACTTCGACAACATCAAGTACTTCGTGCGCTCCAGCGAGAAGCAGGCGGCGACGTGGGACGACCTGCCCGCGGACATCAAAAACACCTACGACAAGCTGGGCATCCCCGAAGCCGAGAAGCAGCGGCTGGTCTCCGGCGTCGCGGCCCAGTACGAATCCGAGGTCGTCTACCACTCCATCCGGGAGGACCTGGAGAAGCAGGGCGTCATCTTCCTGGACACCGACACGGCGCTGCGCGAGCACCCGGAGATCTTCCAGGAGTACTTCGGCACCGTGATCCCGGCCGGGGACAACAAGTTCTCCGCGCTGAACACCGCGGTGTGGAGCGGTGGCTCGTTCATCTACGTGCCCAAGGGCGTGCACGTCGACATCCCGCTGCAGGCCTACTTCCGGATCAACACCGAGAACATGGGCCAGTTCGAGCGGACGCTGATCATCGCCGATGAGGGCTCCTACGTGCACTACGTCGAGGGTTGTACGGCGCCCATCTACAAGTCTGACTCGCTGCACTCCGCGGTGGTCGAGATCATCGTGAAACCCAATGCGCGCGTTCGCTACACGACGATCCAGAACTGGTCGGGCAACGTCTACAACCTGGTCACCAAGCGGGCCCGCGCCGAGGCCGGCGCCACCATGGAGTGGATCGACGGCAACATCGGGTCGAAGGTCACCATGAAGTACCCGGCGGTCTGGATGACCGGCGAGCACGCCAAGGGCGAGGTGCTCTCGGTGGCCTTCGCCGGTGAAGACCAGCACCAGGACACCGGCGCGAAGATGCTGCACCTGGCCCCGAACACGTCGAGCAACATCGTGTCCAAGTCGGTGGCCCGCGGCGGCGGCCGCACCTCCTACCGCGGCCTGGTGCAGGTGAACAAGGGCGCGCACGGATCGCGGTCCAGCGTGAAATGCGATGCGCTGCTGGTCGATACGATCAGCCGCAGCGACACCTACCCCTACGTCGACATCCGCGAGGACGACGTCACCATGGGCCACGAGGCCACCGTGTCCAAGGTCAGCGAGAACCAGCTGTTCTACCTGATGAGTCGCGGCCTGACCGAGGACGAGGCCATGGCCATGGTGGTTCGCGGCTTCGTCGAGCCGATCGCCAAAGAGCTGCCCATGGAGTACGCGCTCGAGCTGAACCGGCTGATCGAGCTGCAGATGGAAGGCGCGGTCGGCTAGTGACGAATCTGACCGAAGCGGTTGAGGGTTCGGCCCTCGCCGCTGCCAACAAGGGCGAGCTGTTCTCCTCGTTCGAGGTGGACGCGTTCGAGGTCCCGCACGGCCGCGACGAACTCTGGCGGTTCACCCCGCTGCGCCGGCTGCGCGGCCTGCACGACGGCTCGGCGCGCGCCACCGGCAAGGCCGGGATCAGCGTCGCCGAGCGGCCCGGCCTGCGGGTCGAGAGCGTCTCGCGCGGCGACGAGCGGCTCGGCCAGGGCGGGGTGCCCACCGACCGGGTTGCCGCGCAAGCGTTTTCGTCGTTCAACTCCGCGACGCTGGTCACCGTCGAGCGCGACACCCGCATCGCCGAGCCGATCGGCATCACCGTCACCGGCCCGGGCGAGGGCGCGGTGGCCTACGGTCACCTGCAGGTCCGGGTCGCCGAGCTCGCCGAGGCCGTCGTCGTCATCGACCAGCGGGGCAGCGGAACCTACGCCGACAACGTCGAATTCGTCGTCGACGACGCCGCCCGGCTCACCGTGGTGTGGCTCGCCGACTGGGCCGACGACGCGGTGCACGTCAGCATGCACCACGCCAAGCTGGGCAAGGACGCGGTGCTGCGCCACGTCGCCGTCACGCTCGGCGGCGAGGTGGTGCGGCTGACGGCCAACGTGCGCTATACCGCCCCAGGCGGGGACGCCGAGCTGCTGGGCCTGTACTTCGCCGACGACGGCCAGCACCTGGAGTCGCGGCTGCTGGTGGATCACGCCCGGCCCGACTGCAAGTCGAACGTGCTGTACAAGGGTGCGCTGCAAGGCGATCCGGATTCCGCGCTGCCCGACGCGCACACCGTCTGGATCGGCGACGTGCTGATCCGCGCCGAAGCCACCGGCACCGACACGTTCGAGGTGAACCGCAACCTGGTGCTCACCGACGGGGCGCGCGCCGACTCGGTGCCCAACCTCGAGATCGAGACCGGCGAGATCGTCGGCGCCGGACATGCCAGTGCCACCGGCCGTTTCGACGACGAGCAACTGTTCTACCTGCGTTCCCGCGGCATCCCCGAGGAGCAGGCCCGCCGCCTGGTCATCCGCGGTTTCTTCGCCGAGATCATCTCCAAGATCGGGGTGCCCGAGATCCGGGAACGCCTGACCGCGGCCATCGAACACGAACTGGCCTTAACCGAAAAGACGGAAACAACAGCCTCATGACCACTCTGGAAATCAAGGACCTTCACGTCAGCGTCGTCAACCCGAACGCCGCCGAATCCGAACGTGAGATTCCCATCCTCAACGGCGTCGACTTGACGGTGAAATCCGGTGAGACACATGCGTTGATGGGCCCCAACGGGTCGGGCAAGTCGACGCTGTCCTACGCCATCGCCGGTCACCCCAAGTACACGGTGACCTCGGGCTCCATCACGCTGGACGGCGAGGACGTGTTGGCGATGAGCATCGACGAACGCGCCCGTGCCGGAATCTTTTTGGCCATGCAGTATCCCGTCGAGGTGCCCGGCGTCTCGGTGTCGAACTTCCTGCGCTCGGCGGCGACCGCCGTGCGCGGTGAGGCCCCGAAACTGCGGCACTGGGTCAAAGAGGTCAAGGCGGCGATGGGCTCGCTGGAAATCGACCCGGCGTTCGCCGAGCGCAGCGTCAACGAGGGTTTCTCCGGCGGTGAGAAGAAGCGCCACGAGATCCTGCAGCTGGAACTGCTCAAGCCCAAGATCGCGATCCTCGACGAGACCGACTCCGGACTCGACGTCGACGCCCTGCGGGTGGTCAGCGAGGGCGTGAACCGCTACGCGGAGACCGAGCACGGCGGCGTCCTGCTGATCACGCACTACACCCGCATCCTGCGCTACATCCGCCCCGAATACGTGCACGTGTTCGTCGGCGGACGCATCGCCGAATCCGGCGGTCCCGAGCTGGCCGACGAACTCGAGCAGAACGGCTACGTCCGCTTCACCCAAGCGGCGGCCGCCGGGGCCTGACATGGCTACACCTTCGGCGGCGGTCCCACCCCTGGATGTCGCGGCCATCCGCGCCGACTTCCCGATCCTCAAGCGCGTCATGCGCAGCGGAAACCCGTTGGCCTACCTGGATTCCGGTGCGACGTCCCAGCGCCCGCTGCAGGTGCTCGACGCCGAGCGGGAGTTCCTGCTCACCTCCAACGGCGCCGTGCACCGCGGTGCGCACCAGCTGATGGAGGAGGCCACCGACGCCTACGAGCAGGGCCGCGCCGACATCGCCGCGTTCGTGGGTGCCGACGCCCAAGAGCTGGTGTTCACCAAGAACGCCACCGAGGCGCTCAACCTGGTGTCGTATGTGCTGGGGGACAAGCGCTTCGAACGCGCCGTCGGACCGGGTGACGTCGTCGTCACCACCGAGCTCGAGCACCACGCCAATCTGGTTCCGTGGCAGGAACTCTGCCGGCGCACCGGGGCGACGCTGCGCTGGTACGGCGTGACCGACGACGGGCGCATCGACCTCGACTCGCTGCAGCTCGACGAACGCGTCAAGGTCGTCGCCTTCACCCATCATTCGAACGTGACCGGCGCGGTGGCCCCGGTGGCCGAACTGGTCAGCCGGGCGCGGGCGGTGGGCGCGCTGACCGTGCTGGACGCCTGCCAGTCGGTGCCGCACCAGCCCGTCGACTTCCACGCCCTGGACGTCGACTTCGCCGCATTCTCCGGCCATAAGATGTTGGGGCCCAACGGTATCGGTGTGTTGTACGGCCGCGGCGAGGTGTTGTCGGCGTTGCCGCCGTTCTTGACCGGTGGCTCGATGATCGAGACCGTGACCATGGAAGCGTCCACCTACGCGCCGGTGCCGCAGCGGTTCGAGGCCGGCACCCCGATGACATCGCAGGTGGTCGGGCTGGGCGCGGCCACCCGCTATCTCGCGGCCATCGGCATGGACGCCGTGCAGGCCCACGAACACCAGCTGGTCGCCGCGGCGATCGACGGCTTGTCCGGTATCGACGCCGTGCGCATCGTCGGCCCGACGTCCATGGAGAACCGCGCCTCGCCGGTGTCGTTCGTCGTCGACGGCGTGCACGCCCACGATGTCGGCCAGGTGCTCGACGACGAGGGCGTCGCGGTGCGGGTGGGCCACCACTGCGCCCTGCCGCTGCACCGCCGGTTCGGGTTGGCGGCCACGGCTCGGGCGTCCTTCGGGGTGTACAACACCACCGAGGAGGTCGAGCGTCTGGTCGCCGGCGTGCGCCGCGCTCTGGATTTCTTCGTAGGCGATCGCAAGCGCGGCGAAGCCGGGCGCGGCGGGTCGCCGCCACGGGTTGGGAGAGGCTGACATTGCGTCTCGAGCAGATGTATCAGGACGTGATCCTGGACCACTACAAGCACCCACAGCACCGCGGGCTGCGGGAACCGTTCGGCGCCGAGGTGTTTCACGTCAACCCGGTCTGCGGTGACGAGGTCACCCTGCGGGTGGCGCTGTCCGAGGACGGCGAGACCGTCGCCGACGTGTCCTATGACGGGCAGGGCTGCTCGATCAGCCAGGCGGCGACCTCGGTGCTCACCCAGCAGGTGATCGGGCAAAGCGTCGGCGACGCGCTCAAAACCATCACCGCCTTCACCGAGATGGTGTCCTCGCGTGGCACCGTCGAGGGCGACGAGGACGTGCTGGGCGACGGGATCGCGTTCGCCGGGGTGGCCAAATACCCCGCGCGGGTGAAATGCGCGCTGCTGGGGTGGATGGCGTTCAAGGATGCGTTGGCCAAAGCGGCTACAGAGTTTCAGGAGGTCATGGATGAGCGAAACCACCGCGCAGGATGAGGAATTCCTCGCCGACCTCGAGGAGGCGATGCGTGACGTCGTCGACCCCGAACTCGGCATCAACGTCGTCGACCTGGGACTGGTCTACGGGCTGAACGTCGAGGCGGGCGAGGAGGGAACCGTCGCGCTGATCGACATGACGCTGACGTCGGCGGCCTGCCCGCTGACCGACGTCATCGAAGACCAGTCACGCAGCGCTTTGGTGGGCGCCGGCCTCGTCGACGACCTGCGGATCAACTGGGTGTGGAACCCGCCGTGGGGTCCGGACAAGATCACCGAGGACGGCCGCGAGCAATTGCGCGCCCTCGGCTTCACCGTCTGATAAACGCTTTTCGCGCTTTACCGCGCGCTGTCGGCGTCCCGGCCACTAGAGGTGGAAGGGCAGGTGCGGCAGGTGCAGGTGGTGATGCGGGTGCCCCATCGGCGGGCAGCTCTCCACACTGATCATCGCCGCGTGCAGCACCCCGCCGTCCTGAATCCCTTGTGCCCCAATGCATTTCCCGTTCGTGATCGCCTGGGTGTCCGATGGGGTCTGCCGCTGGTATGAGGTCGACCCGGCGACGGTCACGTTGGTGGAGGCGCCAGGGCCGCTGGGGCCCAGACCGTTGACGGCGATGGTGTTACCCGACACCGAGGCGACCGTGCCGTAGAACCCGGCGGGCGGCGGGCATTTGCCGTCCACGGATGGGGTGACCGTCACCGCCTGCGCGGTGATCGCAGCCGGCGGCGGCGCGCTTTGCGGGGTGGCCTTGATGTTCACGCAACTGCCGGGCGTCACGTCGGTCAGCTTCGCCGGGGTGACGTCCATGACCATGGTCTGCGGCGTGTAGTCCACCGTCGCCGAACCGGTCCTCGTCCGAAGGGCGACCGTGCCACCCGAATTCGACTGCACCATGCCTTCGACGTAGTCCTTGCCTATCGGCGGGGCTGGCGGGGGCGCCGGCGCCGGTGGCGGCGCAGCGTTGGGCGCCCCGCTGGGCGGGACCGCCGTGACGGCGCGTGGCGCGCTGCTGTTCGACGCGTCGTGGGAGGGTCCACACATGGCGACGCACAGCACGAGGAAGGCGATGACGGCGCCGAGCGCGATCTGCGTCCGCCGGGTCTTCAACGATAGGGCAGGCACAGCACTCATCTCCGATCACGCGTTTCGCCGTCGTAGGCAAATACCCCCGCCGGACGCGGTTTTCACGCCGCGCCGGCGGGAGTGACGGCAATCTCAGTCAGCCGAGCTGGGGTCAGCCACCCTGGCCGGGCTGCTTGGGCTTGCCGCATTTGCCGTCGACAGCCTGTCGTAGATTGATGCTCGTCGCCTGCAGCGCGCCGCCGTTGTCCTGGGTGCCCCGCGCGTACAGGCATTTGCCGGGAGTGATCGCGTCGGTATTGGCGGGCGTCTGCTTGCTGTATTTGGTCTTGTCGTCGACCGTGACGGCCGTTTGCGTGGTGTTGCCGTTGGGATCGGTGTTGGTCAGGTTGATGGTGTTACCGGACACCGACGCCACCGAGCCGCGCACCCACGCCGGCTTCGTGGGCGCATTTGACGGCGGGAGAGACGGCGGCGTGGTGGTGGAACCGCCGGGCGCGGACTGCGGCGGCTTCGGGCAGGCGCCGTTGACGGACTGGCTGATCTTCACCGACGCGGCGGTGACGGGCTGTCCGGGCGCCGGCGTCGTTCCCTCCGTCGGCTTCACGCTGACGCAGCTGCCGGGGGTGGCGTCCGGCAGCCCGGCCGGCACCGCCTCGGTGATCTTGGTGGTCGAGGTGAAGTTGACCGAAGCGGTCGCGTTGTCTTCCTTGGTGACCTGAATGGAGTTGCCCGCCACCGAGGCGATCAGGCCGCTCACCCGCGCTTCGGCGTTCGGGGTGGCCGAGGTGGTCGTCGACGTCACGACCGACGTCGAGGTCGAGGTCGAGGTCGACGGCGGACTGGACTTGTTCGAAGAGCCGCAGGCGGACAGGGATAGCGCGGTGGCCCCCGCGACGGCGAAGACCGCGAGGCGGGTGAACCGGGGCGCGTGACAGCTGGCAGACATCAACGTTCTCCATTCGTCGGTTAAAGCCAACGTAAGGGTTTACCCGTTTAACCTGTGCCCAACCTGTGGGCGCTCAGAAGGCCGCTTCGGCCACCTTCATGATGTCGTCGTCGATGGATTCGATGACCCCGCGCAGCGCGGTCAGCCTGGGCAGCATGTTCTTGGCGAAGAACCCCGCGGTCGCGACCTTGCCCCGGTAGAACGCTTCGTCGTCGCCCGCGCCATTCGCCAGCGCGCGGTGCGCGATGTCTGCCTGCACCAGCAACCTCCAGCCGATCAGCAGATCGCCGACCGCGAGCAGGTAGCGCACCGATCCCAGGCCCACCTTGTAGATCTCGTCCGCCTGCTGCGCCGCGGACATCAGGTAGCCCGTCAGCGCGCCGGTCATCGCGGTCACGTCGTCGTACGCGGTCTGCACCAGCTGCGCGACCGGGGCCAGGCGCTGCAGTTCCTGACGGGACAGATCACGGCGACCATCGACAACGTCGACGAGGCGCTCAAGCCGGTCGCGCAGCTGGTGCAGACCGCGTACGACGACGTGACCGCGATGACCGGCGCGCTGACGGGCTACCTGATGTC
>NZ_LZMG01000234.1:0-4552 GCF_001673615.1 Mycobacterium sp. 1245499.0 | reverse complement strand
AGGCGGGCAAAAGACATGTCCACTGTTGTAGAGGCCGGTGTGGCGGATGTGACCTACCCGGCGATGGACAACACGATGCCGTCCAGGATGTCGTGCTCGCTGACGGTCAGCTCGTCGATGCCCGCCCGGGCGCGCAACTCGCGGGCCAACTCCTCGACCACGATGGCGCCCCCGGCGATCACATCGGCGCGCCCCGCATGCATCGGCGGCAACGCCGCGCGCTCGGCCCGGCTCATGGCGATCAGCCGTTCGCACACCGCCAGCAGATCGTCACCGGCGACGCGCGAAAGATGAATGGCCGCAGAGTCATACGTCGTCAGGTTGTGGGCAAGCGCGGACAGGGTGGTCATCGTCCCGGCCAGCCCGACCCAGGTCTTCGCCCCCTCGACGGGCACCACACCGAGCGCCACCTCGAGCCGCTCGCGCACCACCCGGCGCGCCGCCGCGACTTCCTCGGGCGTCGGGGGGTCCGAATGCAGGCAGCGTTCGGTCAGCCGCACGCAGCCGATGTCGGCCGAGTAGCTGGCCGTCACCGCATCGCCGCCGGTGACGATCTCGGTGGAGCCGCCACCCAGGTCGACGACGACGAAAGGCCCCGCCGCAGCGTCCAACTCGCCGACGGCGCCCCGAAACGACAGCGAGGCCTCCTCGGCGCCGGTGATCACCTCCGCCACCGCCCCCGGCAGCACCGCGCCCAGCACGTCGGCGGTCATCGCGAAGAACGCATCGCGGTTGGCGACGTCGCGGGCGGCGGAGGTGGCCACCATCCGCACCCGTTGTACCCCATGCTGTTTCAGCAACGACGCGTAGTCGGCGAGCGCCGCCCGGGTGCGGGCTATCGCATCGGCCGCGAATTCACCGGTCGCGTCGACACCCTGGCCCAGCCGCACGATGCGCGTCTCCCGGTACACGTCGCGCAGCCGGCCACCGTCGACGTCGGCGATCAGCAGTCGAATCGAGTTGGTGCCGCAGTCGATTCCGGCGAGCCTGTCGTTCACCATCGGCCGGCCTCCAGGATGCCGGCCATCGCGGGCTCGCCGGCCAGGATCGCCAGCGCCTCGTCGCCGAACGGGTTCACACCAGGCCCCTTGGCCAGCGAATGGGCGATCAGCACGTGCAGGCACTTGACCCGGTCGGGCATTCCGCCGCCGGAAAAGGTGGTGCCCAGCGATTCGATCGCGTCCCGCTCGGCCAGATACGACTCGTGGGCGCGCCGGTAGGCGGCCGCCAATTCCGCGTCCTGGCCCAGCCGCTCGGTCATCTCGCGCATCAACCCCGTCGTCTCCAGCCTGCTGGCGGCGGCCGTCAGCGCCGGATGGGTCAGGTAGTACAACGTCGGAAAAGGCGTGCCGTCGGGCAGTTTCGGTGCCGTCTTCACCACCCCGGGCTCACCATTCGGGCAACGGTAGGCGATTTCGATAACCCCGCGCGGCTCGCGCCCGAGCTGGCGCGCCACCGCTTCCAGGTCGGCACGATCAACCACCGGGACCCGTGGGATTCGGTGCGGGCACCGGACCGGGCGCGCCCGGTTCGGCCGGAGGCGGCGGGGCCTGCGGCGCAGGCGGATTGGCCGGCCGCAGGTGCGGGGCGTCGGCGATGGTGTGCCACAGCGACGTATACCAGGGGTCGGTGTTGGCCGGCTTCGCCGACGGGGATCCGGGCTGCGTCGGCTCGCCCGCCGTCGGCGGGAGCTGCACCTGGAACGGGATGTCGCCGGGCTTGACGAAGCCGAGCCGCTCGCGGGCCTGCGCCGCAATGTAGGCCGGGTCACCGAGTTTGGCCTTGCGCTGCTCCAACTCCGCGACCTGACGCCGTAGCGCCGCCTCGGTGGCGGCCAGCTGATTCATCTCGGTGCGCTGGGCGAAGTAGGTGCGCACCGGTCCGGCGATGGTCAACGTCAGCACGCAGATCACCGCGGCAAGCACCGCCGCCCGGCGCGCGGTGAAACCCAGCCGTTGCTCGGAGCGCTGCTCCACCGATTCGGCGGCCTGGCGCACGATGGGCTCGACGACATGTTCTTGCTGCGTTCGCGCCGTGGCGCGGCCGGCCTGGTTCGCGGTGGGCGACGTCCGCGACGACGGCTTGGAGGACGGCTTGGCCGAGCGACGGCGCCGACCCGTATCCCCGGCCTTCCCCGGGCGCGAGGCCGGGGAGCGCCGTTTGGAGTCGGGCCGTTTCGCGTCAGCCATGTCAACCGTTGCGCGTCAAGCTATTTCGCCTCCACGGCATAACGAGGGAAGGCCAAGTCGCCGGCATAGCGGGCGGCGTCACCGAGCGCCTCCTCGATCCGCAGCAGCTGGTTGTACTTGGCGACGCGCTCGCTGCGGGCCGGTGCGCCGGTCTTGATCTGCCCACTGCCCACGGCCACGGCCAGGTCGGCGATGGTGGTGTCCTCGGTTTCGCCGCTGCGGTGGCTCATCATCGTGCGATAGCCGCTGTGGTGGGCGAGCGCGACGGCGTCCAGCGTCTCGGTCAGCGTGCCGATCTGATTCACCTTGACCAGCAAGGCGTTTGCCACGCCCTTGTCGATGCCCTCTTCCAGGCGTTCGGGATTGGTGACGAAGATGTCGTCGCCGACCAACTGCACCCGGTCACCGATCGACGCGGTCAGGGTCGCCCAGCCGTCCCAATCGTCTTCCGACAGCGGGTCTTCGATGGACACCAACGGATACGAGCCGAGCAGCCCGGCGTAGAAGTCGGCCATCTGCGCGGCGGTGCGGGTGCTGCCCTCGAACTTGTAGCCGGTCCCCTCGGTGAAGAATTCGGTGGCCGCCGCGTCGAGCGCCAGCGCCACGTCGGCGCCGGGTTTGAACCCGACCGACTCGATAGCCCGGCTGATCAGGTCCAGGGCCGCGGTGGTGCCCGCCACGTCGGGGGCGAAACCGCCCTCGTCACCCAGGCCGGTGCTCAGGCCCTCCTTCTTGAGCACCGACTTCAGCGCGTGATACACCTCCGCGCCCCAGCGCAGCGCCTCGGCGAAGCTGGGCGCACCGATCGGCGCCACCATGAACTCCTGGATGTCGACGGCGGTGTCGGCGTGCGCGCCCCCGTTGAGGATGTTCATCATCGGCACCGGCAGGATGTGCGCGTTCGGGCCGCCGAGATAGCGGAACAGCGGCAGCTCGGCGGAATCGGCGGCGGCCTTGGCCACGGCCAGCGAGACGCCCAGGATCGCGTTGCCGCCCAGCCGCGACTTGTCGGGCGTACCGTCCAGATCCAGCAGCGCCTGGTCCACCAACCGCTGATCGTCGGCGTTCAGGCCGATCACCGCCGGGCCGATCTCGTCGAGCACGGCCTGCACCGCCTTCTGCACGCCCTTGCCGCCGTACCGCTCGCCGCCGTCGCGCAGCTCGACGGCCTCGTGTTCGCCCGTCGACGCGCCGGAGGGCACCGCGGCGCGGGCGAACGTTCCGTCGATCAGGGCAATCTCGACCTCGACTGTCGGGTTACCGCGGGAATCGAGGATCTCGCGGGCCCCGACCTGCTCGATAATCGGCACTGAGTTCTCCTTGCGTCGTAGCCGGTGCGTGCTTCGCCGGTCAGCGATACATCCTGCTACAACGGGTGACCTTTCGCGTAGGCGGTGGCCCAATCGCGGACCGCCCGGGCGTACACCCCGGAGTTGTTGTAGGCCCGCAGCGCGGTGATCCAGCCGCGCGGCGTGGCGAGATCCTTTCCGCGCCAACACAGGTAACCGGCCGCGGCGAGGGCCGCGTCGTCGATGTTGTCCGGGCTGACGCGCCCGTCGTTGTGAGCGTCGACACCATAGAGCCGCCACGTCTCCGGGATGAACTGCATCGGCCCCATGGCGCGCGTCACACCGTCGTCGTCGGTGACGGCCTCCTCGGTGTCGACGATGCGCAGCGTGCCGCCGCTGCCGTCGAGCCGGACACCCCGAATCGGGGGGCTCACATCGCCGTTCGGGGCCAGGCGCGCGCCGCGGTAGGTGCCGTGGTGGCTCTCGACCTGGCCGATGCCGGCCAGCGTGGTCCACGCGATGTGGCATTTCGGGTTCTCGACTTCGGCGACCCGCGCCGCGTAGGCGTAGGCCTCGAGCGCGATCACCGGGATCTCGAGTGCCGCCGACCGCTGCGCCGCCCAGTCCCGCAACTGATCCGCGGGCCGGCCGCTGGCGTGGGTGTCCACGGCGGGCACCGGATCCCCGGCCGGTGGCGGCACGCCGTCAGGGATGAACAGGCTGAGCTGCCAGGTACAGCTGGAGGCCAGAACGATCGCGGTCGCGCCGATCACGGCGGCCGCGCGCATCCAACGCCTCGGCGACACCATGCTTTCCTGAGCTCCCCTAAACTCGCCTGCCCCAACTTCCGCCACACCATCGTCCCATGCGTCCGGGACCGACCCGGTCGCCTCGGGCCCCGGCACACCGACTCGCCGCCGGTTTCAGCTAACCCTCGGCAAGCCGTTGGCCGCTTCGGCCAGCGCGGTCAGACCGACGCCAACCACGGGGATTCGCACCCTCATCGGCGATGTTACCCAGCCAGGACGGCCAAATCGGGCAAACATTCCGTCGGTCGCTCTCTTTCACGGCCGA
>NZ_LZMG01000233.1:0-613 GCF_001673615.1 Mycobacterium sp. 1245499.0 | reverse complement strand
GGCACCTCCTGAGGCCCTTTCGATCATCACGATTAGTGGCCGAGATTACCAGCGTGACCGCAAAAAGCCTCGCCACAGGCTCGACTCGCGTCGCCGTCGTCGCCCCCTCCGCCGGTGTGACTTCCGTTGCACCCATCGGCCAGACCTTAGCGACACCCTTCGTTCGCGAAGCGGCCAGAGGCGTCTAGCCGGCCGACCGACTGGATGCACCGGCCACTGCCCGTAGCGCTGAGCGCCGCCGCCGCCTTGGCGGCGGTCGGACTCGCGGCATGTTCGTCGCCGCACCCGAATACCGGTTCGTCGGCCACGTCTTCGCTCCCACCGGCCACCTCGAGCCAGGTTGCCGCGCCCAACACGGCTCCCCTGCCGCCGCCCGAGGCCCTCACCGACGTGCTCACGCGGCTCGCCGACCCGAACGTTCCGGGTGCCAGCAAGGTGAATCTGGTGGAGGGCGCGAAGCCGGAGAGCGCGGTCACCCTGGACAAATTCACCAACGCCCTGCGCGACAACGGCTATCTGCCGATGACTTTCAACGCGAACGACATCGCGTGGTCGGACAAGAATCCGTCGAACGTGAAGGCCACCATCGCCGTTCACACCGCCCAGGCCAACA
>NZ_LZMG01000232.1:0-11874 GCF_001673615.1 Mycobacterium sp. 1245499.0 | reverse complement strand
CCCGGTTCTCCACCGGCGCGGGCTCGTCGACGGCCGTTGCCGCGGCCGAAGCGTCCTGCGCCCGGGCCCCGGCGGCGTCCTGGATGTTCGAGTACTACCCGATGCGCGACGTGCGCGAGCTGCCGGACGGATCCTGCGAGGCGGTGATGACCTATGCCTCCGAGGATTGGATGACGCGGCTGGTGCTGGGCTTCGGCCCCGACGTCCAGGTGCTGGCACCCGCGTCGCTGGCGCGGCGGGTGCGCGATACGGCGGCGGCCGCCCTGACCGCCTACGACGCCATGAACTGACAAAAGTCCAGGCGAGATGGTCCACCGCGGCGCGGCGCGGGCCCGCCGCCACCCGGCCCCGCTGCGGTAGCATCGGGTGAACGTCTGGAGGTAATCAAAGTGGGCAGTCTTAGTCCGTGGCACTGGGCGATCCTCGCGGTCGTGGTGATCTTGCTGTTCGGTGCCAAGAAGCTCCCCGACGCTGCGCGTTCGTTGGGTAAGTCGATGCGGATCTTCAAGTCCGAACTGCGCGAGATGCAGACCGAGAACAAGGCGGAAGCGCCGTCCCTGGAAACCCCGTCGACCCCGCCGGCCGCCCCCCAGCCGGTGCAGTCGCAGCGGGTCGACGCGCCGGCGCCCAGCGAGCAGGGGCACAGCGAAGCACGTCCGGCCTAGCCGTCACCATCGTCGCGCGCTGCCCGAGCGCCACTGACCGAGCATCGTGAAAGTCTTCAAGGTTTCAGCGCGCACTACCGGCCTGCTGAGGCGCCTCAACCCTCGTAACCGTCGCAGCCGAACCAACCCGGATGCGACCATGTCGCTGGTCGATCACCTGACCGAGCTGCGCACCCGGCTGCTGATCTCCCTGGCCGCGATCCTGCTGACCACGATTTTCGGCTTCGTCTGGTACTCGCATTCGATCTTCGGCCTGGAAAGCCTCGGCGAGTGGCTGCGCCATCCCTACTGTTCGCTGCCGCAATCGGCGCGCGCCGAGATCAGCGCAGGCGGGCAGTGCCGGCTGCTGGCGACCGCGCCGTTCGACCAGTTCATGCTGCGGCTCAAGGTCGGCCTGACGGCGGGAGTGGTGCTGGCCTGCCCGGTGTGGTTCTACCAGCTCTGGGCGTTCATCACGCCCGGGCTCTATCAGAAGGAGCGCCGCTTCGCGATCGCGTTCGTGATCCCCGCCGTGGTGCTGTTCGTCGTCGGCGCGGTGCTGGCCTACTTCGTACTGGCCAAGGCGCTGGGCTTCCTGCTGACCGTCGGCAGCGACGTCCAGGTGACCGCGCTGTCCGGCGACAGATATTTCGGCTTCCTGATCAACCTGCTGGTGGTCTTCGGCGTCAGCTTCGAATTCCCGCTGCTCATCGTCATGCTCAACACCATCGGGATGCTGACCTATGAGCGGCTCAAGGCGTGGCGGCGCGGCCTGATCTTCGCGATGTTCGCGTTCGCCGCGGTCTTCACGCCCGGATCCGACCCGTTCTCGATGACCGCCCTCGGGTTGGCGCTCTCGGTCCTCCTGGAGTTCGCCATTCAGATCGCTCGGCTGCACGACAGGCGCAAGGCCAAGCGTGAAGCGCAGGCCGTGATTCCCGACGACGAAGCATCGGTGATCGAACCGCCCAGCGCGATACCCGAGCCCTCGCTGTCCGCCGGGCAACACGACGATGTCACCTGATCCGTCGCCGCCCTCCGGCCTTGCGGAGCTGGTGGAGCTCACCCGGTTCACCGCCGATCTGCCCTTCGCGCTGGATGGCTTTCAGCATCGGGCGTGCGCGGCGCTCGAACGAGGCCACGGCGTGCTGGTCTGCGCGCCGACCGGCGCCGGCAAGACGGTGGTCGGCGAATTCGCCGTGCACCTGGCGCTGGCATCCGGCGGTAAGTGCTTCTACACCACGCCGCTGAAAGCGCTGAGCAACCAGAAGCACACCGACCTCACGGCCCGCTACGGCCGCGACCGCATCGGCCTGCTCACCGGGGACATGTCGGTGAACGCCGACGCGCCCGTGGTCGTCATGACCACCGAAGTGCTGCGCAACATGCTCTACGCCGATTCGCCTGCGCTGCATGGGCTTTCGTATGTGGTGATGGACGAGGTGCACTTCCTGGCCGACCGGATGCGGGGCCCGGTGTGGGAGGAGGTGATCCTGCACCTGCCCGACGAGGTGCGGGTGGTCAGCCTCTCGGCGACGGTGAGCAACGCCGAGGAATTCGGCGGCTGGATCCAGACCGTGCGCGGCGATACGACGGTCGTGGTCGACGAGCATCGGCCGGTGCCGCTGTGGCAGCACGTGTTGGTGGGCAAGCGCCTGCTGGACCTGTTCGACTACGACAACGAGAAACCGGCCGCGGACCGTCAACCTCGCGTCAATCCCGAACTGCTGCGCCACATCTCGCACCGCCGCGAGGCGGACCGCATGACCGACTGGCAGCCGCGTCGCCGGGGCTCGGGCCGGCCGTCGCGGCCGCGCTTCTACCGGACGCCGACACGGCCGGACGTGATCGCCACCCTGGACTCCGAGGGGCTGCTGCCGGCGATCACGTTCGTGTTATCCCGGGCCGGCTGTGACGCCGCCGTCCAGCAGTGCCTGCGCTCGCCCCTGCAGCTGACCACCCAGGAGGAACGCGCGCAGATCGCCGAGGTGATCGAGCACCGCTGCGGCGACCTCGCCGACGCCGATCTGGGCGTGCTCGGCTACTACGAGTGGCGCGAGGGGCTGCTGCGCGGCCTGGCGGCACACCACGCCGGCATGCTGCCGGTCTTCCGCCACACGGTCGAAGAACTGTTCACCGCCGGACTGGTCAGGGCGGTGTTCGCCACCGAGACCCTGGCGCTCGGGATCAACATGCCCGCCCGCACGGTGGTACTCGAACGGCTGGTGAAGTTCAACGGCGAGCAGCACGTGGCGCTGACGCCGGGGGAGTACACCCAGCTCACCGGCCGCGCTGGGCGGCGCGGCATCGACGTCGAGGGCCACGCGGTGGTGCTGTGGAATCCCACCGAGGAGACCACCGAGCCCTCCGCGGTGGCCGGGCTGGCCTCCACCCGCACCTTCCCGCTGCGCAGCTCGTTCGCTCCGTCGTACAACATGACCATCAACCTCGTCCAACAGATGGGCCCCGAGCAGGCACACCGGTTGCTGGAGCAGTCGTTTGCGCAGTATCAGGCCGACCGCTCGGTCGTCGGGCTGGTCCGCGGCATCGAGCGCGGCACCGCGATGCTCGACGAGATCGCCGCCCAGATCGGCGGACCCAAGGCGCCGATCCTCGAATACGCCCGGATGCGTGCCCGCATCGGCGAGATGGAGCGCGCGCAGTCCCGGGCGTCCCGGCTGCAACGGCGGCAGGCCGCCAGCGATGCATTGGCCGCGCTGCGCCGCGGCGACATCATCAACATCACCCATGGCCGGCGCGGCGGCCTGGCCGTGGTGCTGGAATCGGCCCGCGACAGCACCGACCCGCGACCGCTGGTGCTCACCGAAAACCGTTGGGCCGGAAGGATTTCCTCGGCCGACTATTCGGGTGTGTCGGCGCCGGTCGGTTCGATGTCGCTGCCCAAGCGGGTCGAACACCGGCAGCCCCGGGTCCGGCGTGACCTGGCGTCGGCGCTGCGATCGGCCGCCGCCGGGCTGACCATCCCGGCCCGGCGCCGCGGCGGCCGGGGGGATTCCGATGGTGAGTTTCATGATCCCGAGTTGGCGTCGCTGCGCGACGCGCTGCGCCGGCACCCGTCGCACAACACGGCCGGTGTGGAGGAACAGGTCAGGCAGGCCGAGCGCTATCTGCGGATCGAGCGCGACAACGCGCAGTTGGAGAAAAAGGTTGCGGCGGCCACCAATTCGCTGGCCCGGACCTTCGACCGGATCGTCGGGTTGCTCACCGAGCGCGGCTTCATCGAGAGGCGCGACGGCGATCCGCGCGTCACCGACGACGGCCGGCTGCTGGCGCGCATCTACAGCGAAAGCGACCTGCTGGTGGCCGAATGCCTGCGCACCGGCGCGTGGTCGGGGCTCAAGCCCGCCGAACTCGCGGCGGTGGTCTCGTCAGTCCTGTACGAAACCCGGGGCGGCGAGGGGCCGGGGGCGGGTTTTGCGGCCGACGCGCCCACCCAGCAAGTGCGCCAAGCGCTGCAGCAGACCTCGAGGCTGTCGATGGCGCTGCGCGCCGATGAGCAAACGCACCGGATCGCCCCGAGTCGCGAGCCCGACGACGGCTTCGTCAACGTCATCTACCGCTGGGCCCGCACCGGCGACCTGGCGGCGGCGCTGGCGGCCGCCGATCCGGCCGGCACGGGCTCGCCGCTGCTGGCGGGGGATTTCGTGCGCTGGTGCCGCCAGGCGCTCGACCTGCTGGACCAGGTCCGCAACGCCGCCCCGGACCCCGAGCTACGGGCCACCGCCAAGCGGGCTATCAACGACATTCGGCGCGGCGTCGTCGCAGTTGACGCCGGGTAGGCTAGGCCGGAGCTACCGTTAAGCGGCGATAGTGCATGCCAAGACACAAGGGCTGAGGGAGAAAGATGAGCGGACCGCAGGGATCGGACCAGCAGTGGCAGCCGCCCGGTCAAGGTCAAGGTAGCGATCACTCGTCAGAGCCGACTCAGGTGGCACCCACCTGGCAGGAGCAGTCGAACCAGGAGACGTCGTGGCAGGCCCCGGCCTACACCCCGCCCGCCGACTACCCGCAGTACCAGCAGCCGGCGGAACAGGCCTATCCGCAGCAGTATCCCCAGCAGCAGCCGGGCTATGCGCAACCGGGGCAGTACGGTCAGCCCGGCCAATACGCCCAGCCCGGCCAGTACGCCCAGCCGGGCCAGTACGGCCAACCCGGCCAGTATCCGCAGCCGGGGCAGTATGGCCAGCCGGGTCAGTATCCCCAACCCGGCCAGTACGGCCAGCCGGGCCAGTACCCGCAGCAGTACCCCGGATATGAGCAGCCCGGCAAGAAGCGGCCCGTCGGCCTCATCGCCGGTGTCGGCGGCGCGATCGCGTTTCTGCTCATCGCGGTGGTGCTGGTGCTCGGTTTCTGGCAGCCCGGGTTCTTCGTCACCACCAAGCTGGACGTCAACAAGGCGCAGGCCGGGGTCCAGCAGGTGCTCAGCGACGAAACCAACGGCTACGGCGCGAAGAACGTCCAGAACGTCAAGTGCAACCACGGCCAGAACCCCACCGTCAAGAAGGGCGCCACGTTCGACTGCGACGTCAGCATCGACGGCGCGCCCAAGCACGTCACGGTGACCTTCCAGGACAACAAGGGCACCTACGAGGTCGGCCGGCCGCAGTAGCCGCCGGGCCGATCAGTTCGGCAGCCCGTCCAGCGCCTTCTGCAGGCGGGCGACCGACGAGCCGACGCCCAGCTCGGTCGCCAGTTCGGCGGTGCGTCGCGGATGGGCGGCGACCAACGGTATTTCGTCGGTGGACGTCGAGAAGGTGACGGGCGCGTCGGTCGCCACCCGCACCACCTTGCCGGCCGCCTCGATGTAATCCAGCGCCCCGAGCAATTTGGTGCGGATGCCCTTGGCCATCTTGGACTTCGGGTCCTGGGCGGCGGCCAGAATCCGCTGCAGCGAGCCGTGCTGGGCCAGCAGCGTCGCCGCGGTCTTCTCGCCGACGCCCGGCACCCCGGGCAGGCCGTCGGACGGATCGCCGCGCAGCAACGCGAGTTCGGCATAGGCGGGGCCGGCGCGATCCACCGGGACGCCGTAGTGTTCGGCCACCTCGGCGGGCCCGAACAACGTGGCCTTGCTCAGCCCGCGGCCGAGGTAGAGCACCCGGACCGGGACGGGATCGTCCGACACCACCTGCAGCAGGTCGCGGTCGCCGCTGACCACCACCACCGGGTCCTTACGTTCCCGGGCCGCCAGAGTGCCCAGCACGTCGTCGGCCTCGTAGCCCTCGGCGCCGGCCGTCGGAATCCCGTATGCGTCAAGGAGTTCGGCGATCATGTCGATCTGGGGCGTCAGGTCGTCGGGGACCTCCTCGACGTCCGGCTCGTCCTGCGGATCCTCCACGGCCACGCGGTGGGCCTTGTAGGACGGGACGAGGTCCACCCGGAACTGGGGACGCCAATCGAGGTCGAGGCAGACGGCCAGCCGGCTGGGCCGCTGCTGGGTGATCACTACGGCCATGGAGTCGATGAACCCCCGAACGGCGTTGACGGGCCGGCCGTCGGGCGCGGTGATCGAGGACGGCACCCCGAAGTACGAGCGGAACCACATGCTGGCGCCGTCGAGCAGCACGAGTGGTCGCATGCGGGTTATCGTCTCACGCCAATCCGCGCACCGAGTCGACGGTCGGCAGGCGGGGGTTAGCCTGACTGCCATGGAGTCTCACCGCTTCGACGCAGCAGTGTATGAACGCCGGCTGGCGGCCGCCGCGGTGGCGGCCGCCAATGCGGGCCTGGCCGGGCTGGTGATCACACCGGGCTATGACCTGCGCTACCTCGTCGGGTCGCGCGCACAGACCCTGGAGCGGTTCACCGCGCTGGTGTTGCCCGCCTCGGGCGAGCCGACGGTGGTGGTGCCGCGTCTCGAGCTGGCCTCGCTGAAGGAATCGGCCATCGCCGAACTCGGCCTGGCGGTGCGGGATTGGGTCGACGGCGACAATCCCTACGATTTGGTGGGCTCCGCGTTGGGCGGTGTCCCCGCCGCGACCGCCGTCACCGATGCCATGCCGGCGTTGCACCTGCTGCCGCTGGCCGAAGCGCTCGGGGTGCTGCCGGTGTTGGCCACCGACGTGTTGCGCACGCTGCGGATGGTCAAGGAGGAATGCGAGGTCGACGCGCTGCGCAAGGCCGGCGCGGCCATCGATCGGGTGCACGCCCGGGTGCCGGAGTTCCTGGTCCCTGGTCGCACCGAAGCCGACGTGGCCGCCGACATCGCGGAAGCCATTGTGGCCGAAGGGCATTCGGAGGTGGCATTCATCATCGTCGGATCCGGGCCGCACGGCGCCGACCCGCACCACGGGTATTCGGATCGCGAACTGCAGGTCGGTGACATCGTCGTCGTCGACATCGGCGGTGCTTACGAGCCCGGTTACAACTCCGATTCCACCCGCACCTACAGCATCGGTGAGCCCGATCCCGAAGTCGCGCAACAGTATTCGGTGCTGCAACGCGCCCAGCGCGCCGCGTATGACGCGGTGCGTCCGGGGGTGACGGCCGAGCAGGTCGACGCCGCCGCCCGTGACGTGCTGGCCGCCGAAGGGCTGGCCGAGTACTTCGTGCACCGCACCGGGCACGGCATCGGGCTGTCGGTGCACGAAGAGCCCTACATCGTCGCCGGAAACGATCTGCC
Organism: Mycobacterium sp. 1245499.0; assembly: GCF_001673615.1. Classification (NCBI taxonomy): domain Bacteria; kingdom Bacillati; phylum Actinomycetota; class Actinomycetes; order Mycobacteriales; family Mycobacteriaceae; genus Mycobacterium; species Mycobacterium sp. 1245499.0. The sequence continues at coordinate 4,590 of NZ_LZMG01000232.1, read as the reverse complement.
CCTGGCCGAGGGCATGGCCTTCTCGATCGAGCCGGGCATCTATTTTCCGGGCCGTTGGGGCGCTCGGATCGAGGACATCGTCGTCGTCACCCCCGAGGGAGCTCTGGCCGTCAACAACCGGCCGCACGAACTGATCGTGGTTCCGGTGGCCTGACCGACGCGTCACCGGGTCCGCGTAGGTTGGGGCGTGATGTCAATTCTGGATCTTCCGCTGCTTCCGATTCGCATCGCACGCCACGTCGCCGACGCGGTCTTGCACCCCAAGGCACCCGCACCCGCGCCGGCTCCCGCGCCGCCGGCCGAGCTGGTCGTGGTCGACGGGATGCCCGAGGGCGTGCCGCCGGCGGCGCGGCGCCCCGAGCCCGCACTTCCGTCGCCCGCGGGTTGGCCGTTCGGCGAGGAGTTCCCGCGCACGTGCGGCGCCGGGCGGCTAGCCGGCGGCGCCCTGTTCTGGACCGACTTCCTCTACGACGACCACGGCGCGACGGGTGTCCCGATCGGCGACGTGAAGATCCAGGCGCCGCCGCGCGGAACCTACATCTATCCCGACGGCCCCGCGGCCGGCAACGGCGCCGACATCTTCCGCGTCGCCATCGGGCTCACCGAGACCCACACCTGGTGGCGGATCGACTGGAACACCGTGCTGGACGCGTCGGTGCCCATCGCGCTGTTCACCTTCGACACTGACCCCGCCCGAACGGCGGACGAACACTGGCCCGCCGCAGCCGGGGTGCGTTCGAAGGGCATCGACATGGCCCTGCTGGTCTCGGGCGCCGGCGCCGCGCTGATCGACCTGACCACGCAGGCCAGGACGCCGGTCGAGCACAGCGTCGACATGCAGTCGCGGTCGTTCGTCGCCCAGGTCCCGCGGTCACTGGCCGAACCCACGGGCAGCTGGACGGTCCGCATGGTGGCGGGGCTGGCCAACGCGGCGGGGGACGGCTTCGCCGACGTGTCCGCCCTGCATGGCGCGCTGCCCGGGCAACCCAACGTGTACAACGTGGCATTTCGCACCCACGAGCAGGAGCCGGTGCACCTGAACTTCTGGTCGGATGCCGCCCAGGCCGCCGCCCTGACACACGGCGACGTCTCCGAGTTCGCGCTGACGGTGCCCTGGGCCCAGCTGGCGGCCCGCAACACCGTTCCCGAGCCGGTGATCACCGGCCCGTCCACCCGGTGGTATGTGTCGTCGGTCGAACTCGGCCAGGGCCTGGAACAGGGTTGGGCCGCCAACGACATCCTGAGCACCAAGCCGCATTTCCTCGGCCGGGTGCAGCCGTATTCGATCTGCCTGCCCTCGAGCTACGCGCCGGGTCGGACGCTGCCGTTGACCCTGTTGCTGCACTCGCTTTCGCTCGGGCAGAGCCAGTTCGCCGCGATCGACCCGCACCTGCTGCACCAGGTGTGCGAGGGCCGTGACTCGGTCGTGGTGACGCCGCTGGCCCGGGGACCGTCCACCTGGTACTTCGACACCGGCGAACTCGACGTCTGGGAAGTATGGGCGCGAGTCGCCGAACAATTGGGCACCGACCCCAATCGCACTGTGATTTCCGGCTATTCGATGGGCGGGTATGCGACATACAAGCTTGGACTGAGCTATCCGCAAGTGTTCTCGCAAGCCGTGGTGCTGGCCGGCCCGCCGACGTGCGGGGTGCGGCTGCTGCCGCACGTCGACATTCCCGCCGACCTCGATCCGCATACGCCCTGTGCCCGTGAGGGTGACACCTGGAAGCTGCTGGTGAACGCCCGATGGCTGCCCTACGTCATCGCTCATGGGCTGCTTGACGAACTGGTGCCGTTCGCCTCGGCCGCCGAGCAGGTGCTGGAGCTGGACCGGCTGGGTTACCGGCACCGCTTCAGCGTGTTCCCGCTCGAGGATCACATCGCCTGGGTGTTCCAGGACAAGTTCGAGGACCCGATCTCCCACATGGGAACCGCTCTGCGCCAAGCGGATCCGGGACACATCACGTTCGCCTGGTATCCGCAACTGGTGCGCGCCGACCTGGGCATCGGGCCACACCAGGCGTGGTGGTTGTCGGAACTGGCCGCCGATCCCGAGGTGACCGCGCGGCGCGGGGCCGTCGCCGAGGTCGACGCGCGCTCGTACGCGCGGCCGGACCCCACGCACACCATCCGGCACCATCGCGGCGTCATCCCGCACTTCGAGCCGACGCCCGGGGTGTACAGCGAGCTGGACTGGCAAGTGGGACGGCCGGTCGGCCCGCTGCCGTATTTGACGTTGCGCCTCACCGGAGTTGCCGGTTTACGAGTCGATGTCGCGCGAGCCGGGCTGGCGGCGTTGCCGACGTCGACCATCACGGTGGCCACCGATGTCACCGCCACGATCACGCTCGGTGGCTTGCCTGCGGCGGTCGACGTGCAACTCGATGGCGAACCGGCCGGGGCGACGGTCGCGGTCTCACCCGGGCGACACCGCATCACGTTGACGGCCGCAGCGGCTGTTGATCGGTGAGTTGTGGCGCTAGGTGATTGTCGCTAGCTTGGCGAATCGATCATCGGGTGAATAGCGGCGACGGGCGGACCTGAGCGAAAATTCCGCTCGTGGCTCCCTTGGCTGTCGACCCGGAGGCGATGTACGCCGCGGGTAGTGCCGTGGGTGCCGCCGGCGGTGGTCTGGCGGCGAACCTGACGGTGTTGGCGGCGGGTTTTTCGGCCCACACCGGGGTGGATCGCGCCGGCGAGGTGTTCGGCCTGGCGTATCAGGACACCGCCGAGTCGCTGCTGAAGGCAGTGGCTGCCGTCGTGAATGCGTGCGGGAAATGCGGTGCTCTTATCCAGCAAGGCGCGTCGAACTATTCGAAGGCGGAGGCGGCCTCGACGCTAGGCGGCGGTGGCAGCATTTTGGCGGCGCCGCCCCCGCCGGAGGAACTTGCCGCTCCCAAAGCCCCGGGAACGATGGGGCCCGGAGAGCCGCCACCGGCGCTATGGGCGATCGTGGAGTCGCTCGTCCTCGAGTTGTGGCCCGACGGCGACGTGCCGGGTATGCATGCGGTCGCGTCTCGTTGGCGCAGCTTCGCCGCGGCGGCTAACGGGTTGCAGACGACTCTCAACGCGGCTAAGACACTGCTGGATATCCAACACCTTCCTGAAGGCGACAAGATCGATAACGCTCTCAACGAAATAGGTTCTGCGGCAGCGACTATCGGCGCGCAATGCGGCAAGCTGGCCAGTGCCATCGACAAGTTCGCCGACAAAGTCGGCCGCTCCCAACATGCGATTCGGGATCTGTTGCACCGGCTCGGGTCCCTGGGCGACCTCGGCCACGACATCATGCTCATTATCGACGGCGACGCATGGGACGAGATCAAGAAAATCGCCAAGGACATCAACGACGTGCTGCAGCATCTCGGGCAGGAGGCCCGCGCCGGCGTGCAGGGGATCAGGCTGCTTATGGAAGCGGCCGATCGCGAGGTCGTCACTTGTGAGAAGTACGCGCGCCGCGGGCTCGTCAAGTTCTTAGGGGAAGACGTCGGCAATCCGGTGGCGACCGCATTCGAGTTCGGGATAAATGCCCAGGAGGGCGTTCTCAAAGGTGCGGTCAACATGGGGTTAGGCCTTGCCGACCTGAGCCCGCATTGGATCGCCGTCGACCCCCAAGGCGCAGCCGCCACTTGGACCGGTCTGGTGAAGAATGCGTGGAAGGAGAGTTTGTTCAACGCTCCCATTCATCCCGAGGAATTCGCGCATGCGAGGCTGCAGGAGTTGAAAGGCCTTGTGCATGCCGAGGATTGGACCAGAGATCGGCCCGGATTGGGCGCTGGCGAAGTCGTGTTCGACCTTGGCACGCTGATATCACCCGGTCTCGGTGAGGCGGGCGCAGCGGCCGACGGCGCAGGCGCGGCCGCACGGGGCGCCGAGGGCGAGGCGGAGGCCGCTGGCGCCGCCGGGCGCGTCGGCGGGAAAACGGGCGAAGGGCTTGGCGGCATCGTGGGTGCCCGCGGTGAGCTAACCAGCATTACCAAGGCGAGCGCCGAACTGCCCCAAAAGCTAGGAGGCGTAACCAAGGATTTACCGGATATCAAGCCTCCGGCAAGTGGCACTCCCGTGGCAATGCCACCCGGCAAGCCGATTGAGCCGCCGGTCGAGTCGGCACCTCGCCCGGCCGAGGGCGCCCCCGGCGCACCCCAGGGGTCGACACCCGCGGCAACCTCGCCGGGTCAGGCGGGCCCGCCCGGTGATTCGCCGCCACCCTCGAGTAGTCCCAATGGCGTTCCGCACGAGCCGAATTCGTCACCCACCCCTTCTGCACCGGCGGGTGGTCCCGTCGGCCCGCAAGGCCCTGCGCCCGTTCCCGCTGCGACGCCAGGTGGCTCGGGTGGTCTGCATGATCCCGCGCCTGCGCCGGCTGCGGCCCCTCCGCCGGGTGGTTCTGGTGGGCTGCATGAACCGGCCGCAGAGCCCGCTCCTCCGCCGGCACCGGCTGCGCCGGCCGCTCCCGGGGGTCCGCACGATCCGGCGTCTGTGCCATCCGGCGGCCCGCACGAACCCACCGCGGTGCCGGCGGAGCAGCCGCCTGAGCCGGTCTCCGTGCCGGCCGGTGGCGCTCACGACCCAGTCGCCGAGCCGTCG
>NZ_LZMG01000231.1:0-29238 GCF_001673615.1 Mycobacterium sp. 1245499.0 | reverse complement strand
AAGCGATGACGAAGCTGTCACCCTCACCCTGCTCGACCGGACGAATTCCGTGATGGGCGCCGACCAACTCGGCGAGGGTCTGGTCCAATTTCGCGATCGCGGCGGACATCAACTGCGGCTGGGTGTCCCACAGTTGCGTCGAACCCTGGACGTCGGCCAGCAGCAACGTCACCGTGCCCGTCGGCAAGGGCTCGTTCATGCCTAGCTCGCTCCAGTCCAACGGCGGCACGTCCGCACGTGGATCGACTTCGCTCATGTTAGCCAGCATGAGCTGAGCGCATGCCGCAAAACATCGGCGGATGCGCGTATATCTTTCGGCTCTACAGGTCGCCGGTGAAGTCGGCGCTGAGCCAGCGGTCCGGGCGGATGGTGAACAGCACCTCCTCGACGCCTTCCATGCTGCGCACGAACGCCCGCCCACCTTCCTCGCCGAGTTGGTCGGCGCCCATCACGGAATTCGTCCGGTCGAGCAGGGTGAGGGTGACAGCTTCGTCATCGCTTTCAGCCGAGCGTCCGACGCGGTGACGTGCGCGCTTGCGTTGCAGCGCGCTCCCCTCGCGCCGTTGCAGTTACGAATCGGGGTGCACACCGGCGAGGTGCAGTTGCGGGACGAGAACAACTACGTCGGTCCGGCCATCAACCGGACCGCCCGACTTCGCGAGCTCGCGCATGGCGGCCAGACGGTGTTGTCGGGCACGACCAGCGATCTCGTTGCCGACACACTGTCCGACGACGCGTGGTTGACTGACCTGGGTACCCACCCGCTCCGCGATCTGCCCCGTCCCGAGCGGGTTGTGCAGCTGTGCCATCCCGACCTCTGCAACGAATTTCCGCCCCTTCGGAAGCCCGATACCGTTGTCGCTCAACATCTTCCGACTCAGCTGACCAGCTTCGTGGGCCGCGACAGCGAGATGGGCGACGTGCGAACCATTCTCGCGCAAAACCGGTTGGTGACGTTGACGGGCGCCGGCGGCGTGGGCAAGACCCGGTTGGCGTTGGAGGTGGCGGCCTCCGTCGCGGATGACTACACAGACGGGCTTTGCTATGTCCACCTGGCTCCGATTACCGACCCGGACCTGGTGCCGGTCACCGCGGTCCGGGCATTGGGTTTGCCGGACCAGCCGGGGCGGTCCCCCGAGAAAAGCTTGCTGCAGTTCATCGGTGACCGACACATGCTGATGGTGCTCGACAACTGCGAGCATCTGCTGGACGCCAGCGCCGGGCTCACCACCGCGATGCTGGCGGGCTGCCCGCGACTGACGGCCTTGGCAACGAGTCGCGAGCCGGTCGGCGTGAGCGGCGAGGTGATATGGCGGGTGCCATCGCTGTCCTTCGAGGGGGACGCCGTGCGACTCTTCGAAGACCGCGCCCGTCACGCGCGTCCCGGGTTCAGCGTCGACGACCACAATGCCGCCGCGGTCAAAGAGATCTGCCGTCGGCTCGACGGCATGCCCCTCGCCATAGAGCTGGCCGCGGCGCGGGTGCGCGCACTCTCTCCCAACGAGATTCTCGCCGGCCTGCAAGACCGATTCCGCTTGTTGACCGGCGGCTCGCGGACGGTTGTGCGCCGCCAACAGACGTTGCAAGCCTCGGTGGACTGGTCCCACGCGCTGCTGACCGAACCGGAGCGGATCTTGTTCCGTAGGCTCGGAGTTTTCATGGGCGGCTTTGACCTCGACGCCTGCCGTGAAGTGGTTTGCGATAAGGATCTTGCGCCGCACCAGGTACTGGATGTGCTTGCTTTGCTGATTGACAAGTCGCTGGTAATCGCCGAATCCGTCCGCGGCGCAACGCGATACCGATTACTGGAAACGATCCGCCAGTACGCGCAGGAAAGGCTGAGCGAGTCCCCCGAGGCCATCGGTGTCCGCGACCGGCACCGCGACCATTTCACCGCAATGGCGGCGGCATTCGAGACTCCCGGTGTCATCAGCCTTGAGCTTCTGATGGATCAAGCGGAGACCGACATCGACAATCTGCGTGCCGCCTTCGCGTGGAGTCGCGAGAACTCCGACATTGATAGCGCGCTGCTGCTGGCCACGTCGCTGCAGCCGCTTTGGCTTTCGCGTGGCCGCCTGAAGGAGGGATCGGACTGGCTCGACCTGGGCCTGGCCGACTGTGAGACCCGAGGCGCCGTGAACCCCCGGGTGATGGCGCGGGCGTTGGCCGACAAGGCGTTCCTGGACAACATGCGCGACGCGGAAAGTTTTGCGCACGCGCAGCGTTCGCTGGCCATCGCACGTCAGCTGGATGATCCGGCACTGTTGGGCCGCACCCTCGTTACGTGCGGACGCCTCGCCGCCTGGAACACTGGACTGGCCCAGCCTTACCTGGCGGAGGCGGAGAACCTGATCCGAGTTATGGGCGACCGGTGGAGGCTGAGCCAACTCCTCTACGCGCAGGCGCTCACTTGCATCCTCGGCGCGGGAGATTTGGACGCCGCACTCGCTGCCGCGACGGAGGGCCGCGACCTCGCCGATGAGGTCGGCGATCAGGGCTATTCGCGCGGCTCCCGGTGGTGTCTCACCGGGGTTCAGTGGGCGCGAGGCGATGTTGTCGATGCGGAAGCGCACCAACGTGAATTGTTAAAAGAAGCGGACGCCGCGCATGCCGTGATCTGGCAGGTCAATGTCCGGTCGAGCCTATGTCTGGCGCTGTCTCACAGCGGAAGGCCGGCCGAAGGTCGCGCGTTGGCGCTGGAGGCGCTCGACGGCGCCGCCGACATCGGCCGTTTCCAAGAGGGGGTAGTGCATGCGGCGCTCGCGTTCGGCGCTCTCGCCGAAGGCGATGTCGACGCGGCCATCGAAGCCAGCGACATGGCGCGCGAACGGTTCGGGGACTGGCCACTTGCAGCCACCACCGCGAAGCCGTCGGCTCAGGTAGCGCTGGCCCGCGGCGATCTCACGTCCGCACGCCGCTTCGCCGAGGAAGACGTCGCAGCCGCGGCCGGGTGGTTCACGGTTCAGGCACTATTGACCCGCGCCCGCGTCGCGCTCGCGGAGAACGAGCCGGGGCAGGCCGAACGCGACCTGCAGGACGCGCTTACCCGCGCGGCGGAGACGCGAGCCCAGTTGTTCCTTCCAGACCTACTTGAGTGCCTTGCCCGCTTGCTGGGGGACGCCGGAAGCCACCTTGAAGCGGCGCGGCTTCTCGGAGCTGCGCACGCCGTGCGCGAGCGAACCGGCATCGTCCGCTTCCGGGTGTACGACGCCGAATACTCGGCATCGGTCGACGCGACCCGTAAAGCCTTGACAGAGACGGAGTTCGACGCCGCCTGGGCCGCGGGGGCGGCGCTGTCCGCCGAGGAGGCAATCGCGTACGCCCGCCGTGGGCGGGGTGAACGCAAGCGTCCGCCCAGCGGTTGGGACTCATTGACCCCGACCGAGCGCGACGTCGTCCGCCTCGTCAGCGAAGGACTGGGCAATAAGGACATCGGCGATCGGCTGTTCATCTCGCCGCGGACCGTGCAGACCCATCTCACCCATGTCTACGCGAAACTCGGGCTCACCTCACGCATGCAGTTGGCGCAAGAAACGGCTCGCCGATCAGTGCTCGATTAGGTCCAGCGTCCCCAGCTCGCGGATCGCCTGGCAGCCGCGGCTGAGCATGGTCAGCACCATGTCGTCGCCGCGCTCGGTGGCGGCGGCGAACGCGAACCCGAGTGCCGAGATCAGCGGGGCCTGCAGCACCCCGAGCCGGTAATCGCGCCAACAGGTTTCGCGGTCGTAGTCGCTGACCCCGCCGGCCGTCAGCGCGCGATGATAGTCGGTGACCAGGCCCTCTTCGATGCTCGCACGCAGCTGCGGAGCGAGGCTGGTCGCGGTGAAATACGCGAGATCGCGCGCCGGCAGACCCACGCCGAGCGTCTGCCAGTCCACCACGCTGACCCGGGTTCGCTCCGGATCGAACAACAGGTTGTCCAGGCGATAGTCGCCGTGCAGCAGGGCGAACCGGTCATACTCGGACAGCAGCCAGGGCGCGATCAAACCCATTGCGGCACTGAAGGTATCGCGATCCACGGCGCTCATCCGCTCACCCAGCTTCTCCAGCGTGATGTCGGCGCTCAACTTCGCCACCTCGCCCATGCCGCCCGCACCGGCCTCATCCGGCCGGCCAAACGCGATGCCCGGGAAATCGAGCCAGACGGGATCACACCAGCTGGGTGCGTGCAGCCCGGCCAGAGCGGTAACCGCAAGGCGCGCCTCGGTTTCCCCGCAGCCGACGAGCTGATCGCCCTGCACCGCCGGCGCCTGGTCCGCCAGGAGCAGGGCGAAATCCATTGCATCGTCGGTGATCTCGGAATAGAAGCACCGCGGTGTCGGCACCTGCACCCGATCCACCACCGAGGAATAGAACGCGCATTCGCTGCGGTAGCCGATGACCACCCGGTCGCGCACCGTGTCGTCCTGGGCGGGCAGCTTGATGACGAACGTCTGCGGCAGGTCCCCCGGATCCGTCGCATAGCGAGCGGTGACCCGGTAGGTCGCCCCGGTCTGTCCGGTGCCGATCGCGACCACGTCCACGTCGGCGACCTCGACGGGCGGGCCACCGCCGGACAGCGCGGCCGACAACCACTGCGGGGTCACGTCGCCGGGGTATCGCGGTATCGACAGCACAGCACTCATAGCGGCACGCCTCCTCCTGCGCAGACAGCACGGTCCGACTGACAAACTGTAAGGCATACCGCAAGAGTTGCGGTCAACCGCGGTGCGCTAGTCGGCCAGAATGCGCCATTCGGCGGCTTCGTGCTGCTGGCGCCAGAATTCGTCGAATCGGCCGCCCGCAGCGAGCAATTCGTCAACCGTGCCGTCCTCGACCACCCGGCCGTTGTCGAGGAACAGCACGCGGTCGGCGCGACGGATGCTGGCCAGGCGGTGCGCGACGATCACCTGCGTGCGTGACTGCGGGTCGGCCGTGAGCGCGTCGACCACCGCGGCTTCGTTCTCGGTGTCCAACGCGCTGGTCGCCTCGTCTACCAGCAAAATCGGCGCCGGTTTGAGCAACGCGCGGGCGATGCTGACCCGCTGGCGTTCACCGCCGGACAGCGCCGAACCGGCCTCGCCGACGACCGTGTCGACGCCGTCAGGCAGCCGTCCGACCAGCTCGTCGACGCGCGCGAGCGCCACCGCCCGCGCGAAGCGCTCGTCGTCGGCGCCCGGATCTCCAGCGAACACGTTGTCGCGAATCGACCCGTGGAACAGGTAGGGGTGCTGGAAAACGACGCTGGCCGCCGCCCGCCGGGCCTCGCCGTCCAGCGTCGCCGCGTCCACCCCGTCGATCAGCACCCGTCCGCCGGTCGGCTCATGCAGCCCGGCGATCAGCGCCAGGATCGTGCTCTTGCCCGAACCGGACGGTCCGACGATCGCCGTCGTGCTGCCCGGATCCAACGCGAAGCTCACGCCGTCGAGCACCGGTGTGCCCGCGCCGTCGTAGCGGAACACGACGTCCGCGAATTCGATTCGCGGCGCCCCGGCGCCGGCCAGCTTGGCGGCGCCGGCAGTCATCAGCGGCGCGGTCAGCACGGCACGGATGTTGTCGAGTGTGGCGCGGGTGCTCTCCAGCGCCGGCGCCAGCTCGCTGATGGTGGTGAACGGCTCGAGGTAGCGCACGATGACGACGATCAGCGCGATGGCCTCGGCCACCGTGAGCGTTCCGTGCACGGTCAGCGCAGTAGTCGCCCCGGCCAGCAGGATCAGCGCGAGCTGGCTGGCGAGGCTGAACAGCAGCTGGCCCGGGACCTGCATCGACAGCAGGCGCATGGTGGCGCCGTGTTGTGCCGCCAGTGCATCGCCGACCATGCTGCGCGCCGGCTCGACACGACGTGCGGCCCGCAACGCCTGCTGGGTCCGGGCGAACTCGATGATCCGCTCGGTGAGCGCGGTGTTGGCCTCGGCCGCCGCAGAGTCCGCGCGCCGCGCCAACCGGGCCGATGCCCACAGCGCGCCCAACAGCAGCGGCAGGCCTCCCAGCGCTGCGGCCCCCAGTTGCCAGGAGACCGGCAGCAGTGCCACCGCGATGGCCGCGGGCAGCAGGACGGCGGAGATCAGCGGCGTGAGCAGGTTGACGACGAGGCCGACCAGCTCGGGCCCCGTGGCGGCGATCGCCTGCCGTGCGGTCGCGGTGTGCTCGGCGGTGAACCAATCCAGCCGCACGCCGGGCAGCCGATCCGCGACGTCGTGCTGGCTGTGATCCAGCACGGCGAAGCCCAGGTTGAAACCGATCCGCGCGGTTGCGGTGTCGATGACCCAGCCGGCCACGGTGGCCGCGGTCAGCCAGGCCAGCCAGACCAGCGCGCGCTGCGGGGCGTCGCCGAACAACGCCCCGACCAAGGGGACCAGCAGCACGGTGGCCACCGCGCGCACCAGCACGGAGACCAGTGCGAGCACCGTGTAGGTGATGACCCGGTTGCGCCGGTCCGCCGGAACCAGGCTCAGCCACGTGCGGATCATCGCGCCCCCTCGCCCGTCGTGCCCGCGGTTACCTGGTCGCGACGACCGCCCTCCCAGAGCCGTCGGTACCGGCCGTCGGCGCTGAGCAACTCGTCGTGCGTGCCGCGTTCGACGATGCGGCCGTGGTCGAGCACGACGATCTGGTGGGCCCGGGTGATGGTGTGCAATCGATGCGCGATCACCAGCACCGTGCGGTCCTGCGTCAGCCGGTTGAGCGCTTGCTGCACAAGGTATTCCGATTCGGGGTCGGCAAACGCGGTGGCCTCGTCAAGGATCAGCACCGGGGTGTCGGCCAGGATCGCGCGGGCGATCGTGAGCCGTTGCCGCTCACCGCCGGACAGGCCGCTGGCGGCACCCAGCACGGTGTCGTAGCCGTCGGGCAGCCGCATGATGCGGTCGTGGATCTGCGCGTCGCGCGCGGCCTGTTCGACTTGCGCCGCGGTGGCGTCGGGGACGGCCAGCGCGATATTCTCCGCGACGGTCCCGTGCACCAATTGCGTTTCCTGCAGCACGAATCCGACCTGGGCGTACAGCTGGTCGGCGGTCATCGACCGAATATCTTGTCCCCCAACACGTATCGCGCCCTGTCCGACGTCATGGAACCTGGCCAGTAGGGCGGCCAGCGTCGACTTGCCGGACCCGGAGGGCCCGACCAGCGCGGTGACCGTCCCGGGCCGCAACGTCAGCGAGACGTCGTGGATGACCGGCACGTCGGGCCGGTAGCCGAAACCGACGTGCTCGAACACCACCGTCGACGCGGGATCCCCGTGCGCCTCGTGGTCGTCGTGCACGGCGAGGTCGGCCTCGTCGAGGGTGTTCTGCAGGCGCCGGGCGGCCAACATGCCGGCGCGGATGCCGCCCAGGCCGTAGGCGATGCCGAGCAGTCGCGCTCCGAATGTGGTGCCCAGCAACAAGAACGGCAGCAGGTTCACCGGATTCATCCGGCCGGCGACCACCAGCAACGTGCCGGTGAGCGCGATGAGCCACAGGAACGTCGAGGGGCGGGTGACCAGGTCCATGAACGTCTTCTTGCCGGCCAGCGGGCGCTGCCAGGCGACCAGGAAACCGACGTATTCGTCCAGGCGGCGCCGGAAGCTGGAGGCGGCGGCGCCACCGAAGACGCGGATCACCGGCTGGCCCTCCAGGTAGGCCCCGGCCTCGCCGCTCATCGTCTCCGCCCAGCGCTGCGACTGCGGGATGCGCGGACCCGATTGGATCGTCAGCGACGACGTCAGCACCAGGTACACCAGGACCGGCAAGAACAACACCAGCGCCACCCGCCAGTCGACGGCGAACAGATAGACCAGCACCGCGACCGGCGCGACGGCGGCGCCGACCGCGTCGCCGATGGCGTGGGTGACCAGATAGTGCAGGGACAGCGTGTCGTCGGTCAGCAACTGCTTGATCGACCCCGACCCGCGTGCCGTGAACCAGCCCAGCGGCAGCCGAGACAGCTTGTGCAACAGCCGTGTTCGCAGATCACGGGCGAACCGCGCGTCGACGACGTGCAGCCACAGCGTGAGGGCGGCGCCCAGCAACGCCCCCAGACCGAGCAGCGACACCGCCGCGACGCCGATATCCCACAGTCGGGCGGCGGGCGCACCCGAGACGAGCCGCCGGGCCAGCTCCACGAGCAACACGAACGGCGCCAGTTGCACCAGCGTGATCACCGCCTGCAACACACCCGAGAGGATCAGCGCGGAGCGCAGCGGCGCGAGCAGCCGGCCCGCGCCCTGGGCCCGCCAGCTCCCACGGGCCGCCGGGGCGGGTGGGGCGTCGGACACCTGCGGAGCCGATTCCAACTGCGCCGCAACATCTTCCGCAGAGAGGGCGGGTGCGACGCCGTCCGATGCCGCCGGTTCGTCACCGCGCCGGGTGCCCATCGCGCGTCCGGCGCTCCAGTACGCCTGGGCGTGCACCTCGGACTTGGGAAAGCCGAACTCGTCGCGCAGCCGCATTCGCACCTGCTTGAGCGTTGTGGCCTCCGGCGTCGCCCACGCGTACCAGTTGGACCAGTCCCGGTTCTCGATCGCCGCGGCAAGCGACTTCTCGTCGTGGCGGGCGACCCAGTGCAGTCGCAGCCGGGGGTGCTGGGCGATCGGGATCAGCGGGTCGTTGTCGTCGTGCTGTTCGAGGTACATCTCGATCGGGACGTCGTCGGGGACGACCCCGATGATGCCGTTCATCCCCGGGATGGATGCCGAGTCACCGATCAGCAGATATCCGGCCGGCTGCTCGTCGGGCATGTCGAATCGCGACGAGCCCATCAGCGCCATGACCGCGATGGTGGCGCCGGGCTGGACGGTGCGCGCCCACTGCGACGCCGGACCGGCGGGATCGTGCAGCACGATATCGACCGCGAAGCGCCCGGCGGGGACGTCGGCCTCCGAGATCGTGTACGCGCGCTGGAATTCCGTTTTCGATCCGTCCGGGTCCGGAAACCAGAACCGCAGCCACGCGGCCGGTTCGGCATCCACGTCCTCGAACAGGGTCGGCGACGTCATGCGCACCCGCACGAAGTGCGGTGCGATCCGGACGGTTTCGATCACCGTCGCGGTGTGGTCGCGTGCGCCGAAGCTGCGCAGCATCACACCGGAGAATCCGCGTGCCATTAGCGGTCCTTTCTCGCGGCGCCCCGCGCCGCGACGGCCTCGCCGATCTGACGACCCGGCGGGAGCACCGCCATGAGGCCACGGATCGATGCGGCCGTCAGCGGCCGCAACCCTTCGAGTTCGACACCTGCCACGACCCCGCATGGGCGGCATCCTGCCGCGGATCACCGCCAGCCGGTCGCGACTTGGTACGTACAAACTAAGGGTTGCCTTACCATAGGTCAACCTTGGTCCCGGCCGCCGTCCGAGCCCGTCGGTAGCCTGGGAAACATGAGCGATGAGTCAGCGGCGCCGGTGCTGCTCTACGACGGAGTGTGCGGGGTGTGCAACCGCTCGGTGCGCACCATCCTGCGTCTCGATCCCACCGGCTCCCTGCGCTTTGCGGCCCTGGACAGCGTTTTCGGCAAAGCGATCATCGAGCGGCATCCCGAGATCGGAAACGTCGATTCGGTGGTCTTCGTCGACGACCCCGGCCGGCCCTCGGAACGGGTGGCCGTCCGATCCCGGGCCGTCCTGCGCGTGGTGGACTACCTCGGCGGACCATGGCGGGCGTTCACGATCGCCCGATTTGTCCCCGCTCCGCTGCTCGACCGGCTCTACGACAGGTTCGCCGCGATCCGCTATCGCGTCGGCGGCAAATACGACACTTGCCCGCTGCCGGCCCCGGAGGTACGCGCCCGCTTCGTGGCGGAGTGACCGGTTACTGGCCGACGTCGGAGGCCAGGTCCGCTTCGGATTCTCTGCGCTTCAACTCCGCGAGCTTGCGGTCCTCTTCGGCCGCTTGGCGGTGCTTGATCGCGGACCGGCGGTGCACGTCGGTATGGGGCACGCCCTGTTCGACGGTCCAGTCCTGCGTCCTGGCGACCCGCTCGTGCTGGAGTGCGGACTGCTCGAAGCTTCGCGCTGCGGACAGGCCCGCGCGGGCGGCGCGTTCGCGGGCGGCGGCGGCCCTGCGTTCGGCGCGCTCGACATCCTGTGCGGTGACGGCTCTTTCGCTTCGTGGCGGTGGTTCGGTTTCGGCGGGCATGGCGTCTCCCTAGTGTCCTGTGAGTTCCAGGTACCCCGCACAACGGGTTTGATGCCTGCACCGCGCAAGATTTCGTCTCGGTGTCCGGTGCGGGCGGAGGGACTCGAACCCTCAAGCTCTTTCGAGCAATGGCACCTAAAACCATCGCGTCTGCCAATTTCGCCACGCCCGCGGCTTGCCGATCGTATCGCTTGCGACGCCGCCGAGCCGTCGGCACGGGCTCGATGAATTCGTCGGGCCCAAATCGTGAGCGGTACGGTCAAGGGGTGTCCACTACGCATCGTCGCAGGCCCGCGCTCATCGCGCTGGTGATCGTCGCGGCGTGCGGCTGCCTGGCGCTGGGCTGGTGGCAGTGGACCAGGTTCAATTCCGTGTCCGGCTCCTTTCAGAACCTCGGCTATGCGTTGCAGTGGCCGCTGTTCGCGGGATTCTGCGTGTACGCGTACCGCAAATTCGTTCGCTATGAAGAGGAACCACCGCAGCCGCGCGGTACCGACGCGATGACGGAGATACCCGCCGGGCTGCTGCCCGAGCGCCCCAAGCCCGCCCCGCAGGCGCCCGACGATCCCGCGCTGCGGGAGTACAACACCTACCTGGCCGAGCTCGCCGCGCGAGACGCCGAACAACAGAAGAGGACAACCCCATGACCACACCGGAGACGCCCGGAGCGCCAGTTCCCGCGGTGCCCGTCGACAAAGTCCGCACCGCGTTGCTCGGCTACCGGGTCATGGCGTGGACGACCGGTCTGTGGCTGATCGCGCTGTGCTACGAGATCGTCTCGCACCTCGCCTTCGGCCACGAGATCCGGTGGATCGAAGTGGTGCACGGCTGGGTGTATTTCATCTACGTGCTGACCGCGTTCAATCTGGCGGTCAAGGTGCGCTGGCCGCTCGGCAAGACGGTGGGCGTGCTGCTGTCCGGGACCATCCCGCTGCTCGGCATCATCGTCGAGCACTTCCAGACCAGGGACGTCAAGGCGCGTTTCGGGCTGTAGGCCAGCGAGCCCCGCGGGCCCGCGGCGCCCTAGCCCCCGGACCGGGCCAGCGTTTCCAGCGCCGGCAACAGCAGTTGCAGCGCCCGACCGCGATGCGAGACCGCGTCCTTCTCCGCCGGGCTCAGCTCTGCGGCCGTGCGGTCGTGTCCGTTGGGAATGAACACCGGGTCGTAGCCGAAGCCGCCGTCGCCGCGCGGTTCGCGGGCGATGCTGCCGGGCCACTCGCCGCGGACGACAACCTCACCGGCGGCCGAGACGAGCGCGCAGGCCGACACGAACGCCGCACCGCGCCGTCCGTCGGGCACGTCGCGCAGTTGCGCCAACAGCAACGCGGTGTTGCCCGCGTCATCGCCGTGCCGACCGGACCACCGCGCCGACAGCACACCGGGCATGCCATTCAAGGCGGCGACCTCCAGCCCGGAATCGTCGGCCACGCTTGCCAACCCGCTCGCGGCGAAGGCATCCCGCGCCTTGGCCAACGCGTTGTCCTCGAACATCGCGCCCGTCTCCGGCGCCTCGTCGAACGGCGCCACATCGTCGAGTGACACCAGCGTCAAGCCGGTCAGACCGGCGGCGTCGAGCACCCGGCGCAACTCGGCCAGCTTCTTGGGATTGCGGCTGGCGACCAGCAGCCGGGTCACCTTGCACTGCCATACGTTTTAGCGCTGATCAACACCCTAGGCAGCGTAGCTGGACCGCAACATCTCACCCGGGCCTTGCATCAGCCCGCTGCCATGTTGTTATATGTTTATAACAACTCAACCCTCGAGGGTCGGATGGATTATCGAGTCGAAGAGGCCGTGAACGCCCATCGGATCACCAGGCTGTGTGTCATCCAGTCCGGAGAGACCGTGCTCGCCGTTGGGCCCCAAGACAAGCCGCTTCCGATTCATTCCATTCGCAAATCGATCGTCAGCGCCCTATTTGGTCGGCTGATTGTAAGCGGCGATGTGCAGTTGGATGCAACGCTGGCCGATTCCGGTATTGACGACTCGCCGTGTCTCACCGATCGAGAACGAACCGCGACTCTTCAACACCTTCTGACGTCAACCTCTGGTGTCTACCTGCCGTTGAACTACGGTGCCACCTACGACATTTTCCGCAACAGGCCGTCGGACTGGCCGCAACGCGACTCTGCTGTGCCGGGCGCGGAATTTCACTACAACAACTGGAATTTCAACGTCCTCGGCGAGATTTACCAGCGAGTGTCCGGAGTAGCGTTGTTCACCGCAATCGACGGCCTCCTGGCCCGCCCACTTGGCTTTCGCGATTGGAATCCGCTGCAGCACACGCGGTTGCGCTACGGCTACGACCCGCTGGGCGCGACACCCCGATACCCGAACCACGCCCTCCAACTATCCGCCCGTGACTTGGCCCGATTCGGGCAGCTTTATCTCAACGAAGGAACTTGGGGCGGCGACGAAATCGTGCCGCCCGACTGGGTGAGGGTGAGCACCGCGACTCGGGTCGAAACCGGCCTGCCCAGCCCGTTCGCGTCATACGGCTACCTGTGGTGGACTGCCAACGGCGGCGACGCGAATGCGCTGCCGCCCGGCAGCTACTCGGCGGTCGGGTTGTTCGGGCAGACCCTTTCGGTCATTCCCTCGCACCAGATGGTGGTCGTCGCGCAAGGAGAGGATCTTGGCACCAAGATGACACTCCCGGCCGACATCATCAAAGCTCTGCTCCTGCTATGACCGGTCTCGGCGACGCCGAAAACGTTTAACGCGACACACTCCATAAGGAATAGACAGGGCGACGAAGCAGCTGCGTCCAGAGTGAGTCACAAACCCGATACCAAGACGCTCAAGGCGCTCAACAACGACATCACCGACGAGTTTCGCGCCAATGCCGGCAAGGTCGGCGGGCGATTCGCGGGCAACGAGCTGTTACTGCTCACTACGACGGGCGCGAAGTCCGGCGAGCCGCGCGTCACGCCGCTGGTGGCCTTCCGCATCGAAGCCAGGCTGCTGATAGTCGCGGGTTATGGTGGCGCCGACGTCAACCCGGCGTGGGTGCACAACCTGCGGGCCAACCCGCGGGCGCGCGTTGAAGTCGCCACCGACTCGTTCGACGTCGTCGCGCACGAGCTCGACGCGTCCGAACGTGAGGCGATCATCCCCAAACTCAACGCGACCGTACCCGCGTTCGCGTTCTCGAACTACCAGTCAAAGACCACCCGCGTAATCCCGATATTCGAGCTGCAGAAGGACGAGGCATGACCGACCGCAAGGAGCCTCGCCGTGGTCGCGCTGTCGGCGGTGGTAAACTGCGCGGCAGTTAGGCCGAGTTCAGGCGACCATCAGGCACGGTCAGCTGCCGAACGCCTTCGGCGTCGGGGCCCCCTCGGGGAGCACACCGGGGTACGGCAGCGCCAGCGCCTCACGCTGCGCGGCGAACAGCTTGTCGCAGGCGGCCAGCGCGACGTCGAGCAACTTGTCCAGCGTCGACCGCGGGAAGGTCGCGCCCTCGCCGGTCCCCTGAACTTCCACCAGGGTCCCGGTGTCGGTGGCGACGACGTTCATGTCGACCTCGGCGCGGGAGTCCTCCTCATACGGCAGGTCGACCCGGATGCGGCCGTCGACGACGCCGACGCTGACCGCGGCGATCGCGCAGGACAGCGGCCGCGGGTCCGACAGCTTCCCCGCCGCGGCGAGATAGGTCACCGCATCGGACAACGCGACGAAGGCGCCCGTGATGGCCGCGGTGCGGGTGCCACCGTCGGCCTGCAAGACGTCGCAGTCGACGGCGATGGTGTTCTCGCCGAGCGCCGCCAGGTCGATGCAGGCGCGCAGCGACCGCCCGATCAGCCGGCTGATCTCCTGGGTGCGCCCGGACAGGCGGCCCTTCACCGCCTCGCGGTCCGAACGGGTGTGGGTGGCCGACGGCAACATCGCGTACTCGGCGGTCAGCCAACCCAGGCCCGACCCCTTGCGCCACCGCGGCACGCCCTCGGTCACGCTCGCCGTGCACATGACCTTGGTGTGGCCGAATTCGATCAATACCGAACCGGCGGGGTGGTCGGTGAAACCGCGGGTGATGACCACGGGCCGAAGCTCGTCGTCAAGGCGGCCGTCTTCTCGTCTCGTCACCCGGCAAGCCTAAGCCAACCCTAACGCGCCGACTCAGACCCTCTCGGAGCGGCGGATATCGAACGTCTCGCCGCAGACCACCGCGTGTACGGGACCGTCGAACTCGGCCTTGGCCTCGCTGATCACATCCTCGCGCGAGGTCCACGGCGGAATGTGCGTCAGCAGCAGTTCGTGAACGCCGGCCTCGGCCGCGGCCCGGCCGGCCTCGGTGCCCGACAGGTGCAGCGCGGGCGGCCGGTCCGGCGCGTGCGTCCACGAGGCCTCGCACAGAAAAACGTCGGCGCCGCGGGCCAGCTCGACAAGCTGATCGCAGCTGCCGGTGTCGCCGCTGTACACGAACGAGGCGCCGGAGGGATCGGTGATCTTCAGGCCGTAGGACTCCGTCGGATGGGCCACCACCCGCGGCGTCACCGTCAGCGCCCCGATGGTCACCGGCTCGCCGTCGACCCAATGGCGAACGTCGAAAATGTCCGAGCAGTCGTCGATCTCACCGCCATAGGGTGACGACGCCGCGCCCAGCCGCGACCAGGTGTCGCCCGGGCCGTAGAGCAACGCCTTGCCGAGCGGGCGCGTCGGGTGATAGCGCCGCCACACGAAAAGGCCGGGCAAATCCAGACAATGGTCGGCGTGCAAATGGGACAACAAGACGTGCACGGATCCGGGATCGGCATAGCGCTGCAGCGCGCCAAGAACGCCCCCGCCAAAGTCGATGACCAACGGCGGAGTGTCCGGTGCCCGGAGCAGATAACCCGACGCGGGCGAGTCCGGACCCACCACGCTGCCCGAGCAGCCGAGCACGGTTATTCGCACGGACACTACTGTGCCATGCCCGATAGGACCGTGACGAAAACATGGCCGCATTGGTGTGACGAGAATCTCGTCCGCAGGTCAATCAATGTGCACCTGCGCAACGGGCTGGACGCCGGTGACGGCCGGACCGAGGAAGCGCGCCGCCAAAGCGGTGAATGCTTCGGGGTCGCCGGTGGCTTCGAAGACCCGCGTCGCGGGCGCTGCGTCGTGCGGGCGAAGCAAGTCCCGCTCGGTCAGCACGCGCAGCACTTCCTTGGCCGTCTCCTCGGCGCTGGAGACCAGCGTCACGTTGTCACCCATCGCCAATTGGATGAGTCCGGACAGCAGTGGATAGTGCGTGCAGCCGAGCACCAGCGTGTCGACCTGCGCGCGCTGCAGCGGCTCCAGATAGCCCTCGGCCAAACCGAGCACCTGACGGCCGCTGGTCACCCCGCGCTCCACGAAATCGACGAAGCGTGGGCACGCCACCGCGGTGATCTCGGTGTCACGGGCGGCGGCGAACGCGTCCTGATAGGCGTGCGAGTTGATGGTGGCCTGGGTGCCGATGACGCCGATGCGCCCGCTGCGGGTGGTGGCGACCGCGCGGCGCACCGCGGGCAGGATCACCTCGACGACGGGAACGTCGTAGCGTTCGCGGGCGTCGCGCAGGCACGCGGCCGACGCCGTGTTGCAGGCGATGACCAACGCCTTGACGCCGCGGCCGACGAGGTCGTCCCCGATGGCCAAGGCGTGCGCGCGGACCTCGGGGATGGTCAGCGGCCCGTACGGACCGTGGCCCGTGTCGCCGACGTAGACGATGTCTTCGTCCGGCAGCTGGTCGATGATCGCGCGCGCGACGGTGAGTCCCCCGACACCGGAGTCGAAGACGCCGATGGGTGCCAGTGCCGAGCTCATGTCTTGGGCCGCGGCACGGTGGTGCCGGCTTTCCTGGACGTCCGGCCCTTACGTTCCGGGGCGGACAACCAATAGGCGGCCAGGATGCCGGCGATCGCTCCGCACAGGTGGCCCTGCCACGACACGCCCCCGCACCTGCCGAGCACCGGCATGGCCCCGAGCAGTACGCCGCCGTAGGCGAACATGACGACCAGCCCGATGATGATGTCGCGCATCCGGCGCACGAAGATCCCGAACACCAATAAGAAGGCCAGCCAGCCGAAGATCAAACCGGAGGCACCGATGTGGTCGGTGGGGCCGCAGCCGCTGCCGACGTCGCCGATGAGCCAGGTGCCGAAGCCACCGAGGATCCACACGATGGCGGTCGCCCAGACGAATCTGGACAGGCCGGCCAGCGTCATCAAAAATCCCAGGACCAGCAGCGGCACGGTGTTGGCCATCAGGTGCTGCCAGCTCGCGTGCAACACCGGGGCGAAGACGATGCCCCACAGGCCGTCGGCCTCCAGTGGGCGAATGCCGTTGGCGTCCAGCGAATGGCGGGTCAACTGGTCGATCAGCTCGACGAGGTAGAGCAGCACCACGAAGGTGAGGATCGTGGCGGCGCCGGCCGTCGCGGTGGACCGCTTCTTCGGCTGGGCTGCAGGCGCGCCGGGGCGTCCGGTGGGAGTCCTCTTACCCATGGCTGCCTTTCCAGCGTGTTTCCAGCATCGTCAAGGCTACCGGCGCCGCGGCCGGTCGCCTCTCATCGCCCGAAAGCGCCGGGCAGCACGTCGCGATAGCTCGGTATGCCGGCGATCGATTCGGCGGCCAGCACGCCACCCAGCACCGCTTGGGCCAGGCAATCGGCGGCGGCGATGCCGACCTCTGTGGCCAGCCGGGTCTCCGGCGAGAAGGCGGCGGGCGCGTCCGTCGCGGGCGGCACCTCGACCGCCCCGGTGGCCAGTACGAACACGGTGTCACCGTCGACCGGGGTGTGCGCCGGCCGGATGCTGCGGGCCAGGCCGTCGTGCGCGGCGATCGCCACCCGCCGGCACGCCGCCGCGCTCAGGGCGGCGTCGGTGGCCACCACCGCGATGACGGTGTTGAGCGGGTTGTCCACCGGATCCGACGGGGACGCCAAACCGGCGAGCGCGTCGACCTGCTCGGCCGGCGGCGGCCGCAGCCCGAATTCCTGAATCAGGTCCGTCATCCACGGCAGGCCGGTGCTCCGGTCGACGACCTCGCCGGCGGAGTTCACCACGGCGACCGCCCCGACGGTCACACCGGACGGCAGCGCCTTCGACGCGGTCCCGACGCCGCCTTTGAGCGCCCCGGCGCGCGCGCCCACCCCGGCGCCGACGGTCCCGACGGTCAACTCGGCGTCGGTGGCGGCAGCACAGGCCGCGTAACCGAACTCCGCCGTAGGGCGGCACCGCCAACCCCCGACCGGCAGATCGAAGATCACCGCTGCCGGCACGATCGGGACCACACCGCCGTCCATCGCCACGCCGCGCTCGTGTTCTTCCAGGAAGCGCATGACGCCGTCGGCGGCGGCCAGGCCGAAGGCGCTGCCCCCGGCGAGCAGCACCGCGTCGACGAACCGCACGGTGTTGGCCGGATCCAGCAGGTCGGTCTCGCGGGTGCCGGGCGCACCGCCGCGGCAGTCGACGGCGCCGACGGTTCCCGGCGGGGTGAGTATGACGGTGACGCCGCAGGCCCAGCCGGCGCCCAGCGACGCGTCGGGGTCCAGTCGTTGGTAGTGGCCGACGCGGATGCCCCCGACGTCGGTGATGGCGTTCACCGGTCGCCCGACGCGGTCATCGGGACCCCATGAGCACCAGGACCAGGTACTCCTGCAGCACGGTCAGCCACTGGTAGACGTCGAAGTGCACGGCCAGCGGATGGTCGGCGGGCAGGCGCTCCGGGCCGTCGGGTCCCACCTCGAGCATGACTCCCAGCGTCAGCCGGATGTCGTTGACCGCTGCGATCCAGCAGTTCGCGTCGTCCTCGGTGAGCTCGAAGCGGCCGCCGTCGTCGGGAACCGTGCTCAGCAACCGCTGTGCGGCAACGCGTTTGGCGTCGACGATGCCGGGCTCGTGCAGGCTGCGCAGGGCGGCGTTCAGGCTGTCCGCGGCCTCGGACGGCTCGGTGTCATCGTCGGGCCGATAGAAATCGGGCAGCAGCCGACGCAACGTGGGATCTTTCGGCGGTTCGGCGTTGCCCGTCTTGATCCCGGTGATCTCCTCGAGTTCGTCTGCCGGCGAAGCGGATTCGCGCTCGTCGAGCAGGCCGATCATCGCCGTGGCCAGATTCTTGAGCAGGGCGGCCTCGTGCGAGGCCAGCGACGACCGAAAACGGGGACCGTCAGCGGTCTCGACCCGCTTCCATTTGCGCACCGGGAATCGCCAGCGCCTCGACCGTCAGCGGTCCTGCTGCATCGTCGCCCACAGACCGGCGGCGTGCAGCTTGGACACATCGACTTCCATGGACTCCCGGCTGCCGGCGGACACCACGGCCTTGCCCTCGTTGTGCACCTGCAGCATCAGCTTGGTGGCGTGCGGCTCGCTGTAGCCGAACAGCTTCTGGAACACATAGGTCACGTAGGTCATCAAATTGACCGGGTCGTCCCAGACGATCGTGACCCACGGGCTCGCCGTGGCCTCTACCGGAGCGGACTCTCGTTGTCCTGTAGTGCCCGGCTTAGTGGGCGCTGACATAACAACCATGGCCTACACGATACCGAGGGTTGGACGACGTTTCCGAGACCCGAGGGCAGCCGATACCGTTATGGGATGAACGACCCGGTCGTTACTGGGCTGCTGACCGACAAGTACGAGTTGACGATGCTGGCGGCGGCGCTGCGCGACGGCAGCGCCGATCGACGGACCACATTCGAGCTTTTCGCACGCCGGCTTCCCCAAGGACGTCGTTACGGCGTGGTCGCCGGCACCGGCCGGCTGCTCGAGGCGCTGCCCCAGTTCACCTTCGACGACCAGGCGTGCCAGTCGCTGGGGCAGTTCCTCGACCCAGATACGTTGCGCTACTTGCGCGAATTTCGGTTCGGCGGCGACATCGACGGCTACGCCGAGGGCGAGCTGTACTTCCCCGGATCCCCGGTGCTGTCGGTGAGCGGGACGTTCGCCGAATGCGTGGTGCTCGAGACGCTGGCGCTGTCGATTTTCAATCACGACACCGCCGTCGCCTCGGCCGCGGCGCGGATGGTGAGCGCGGCCAGGGGACGCCCGCTCATCGAGATGGGGTCGCGGCGAACCCACGAGCAGGCGGCGGTCGCCGCGGCCCGCGCGGCCTACATCGCCGGCTTCGACGGCTCCTCGAACCTGGAGGCGCAGCGCTGCTACGGAATACCCGCCGAGGGCACCTCCGCGCACGCGTTCACCATGCTGCATGCGCGCGCCGACTCACCCACGGAATCGACCGAACTGGCGGCGTTTCGGGCACAGGTCGACGCGCTCGGCGTGGACACCACCTTGCTGGTGGACACCTATGACGTGACGACCGGGGTGGCCAATGCCGTCGCCGCCGCCGGTACGGGGCTCGGCGCGGTGCGCATCGACTCCGGCGAGCTGGGCGTGCTGGCCCGTCAGGTCCGCCGGCAGCTCGACGAGCTGGGCGCCACCCGGACCCGCATCGTGGTCTCCGGTGACCTCGACGAGTTCTCCATCGCGGCCCTGGCCGCCGAACCGGTGGACAGTTACGGCGTGGGCACGTCGCTGGTGACCGGCTCGGGCGCCCCGACCGCGAACATGGTCTACAAACTCGTCGAGGTGGACGGCATGCCGGTGCAAAAGCGCAGCAGCCACAAGGAATCTCACGGCGGACACAAGGAGGCGCTGCGGCTGTCCCGCGACTCCGGCACCATCATCGAGGAGGTGGTGTATCCGGCCGGACAGCAGCCCGCCGTCTCCGAACCGGCCCGGGTGCTGACCGTCCCGCTGGTGCGCGGTGGCGAGCTGGTGTCCAAACCGAACCTCGCGGCGGCGCGCGAGCTGGTAACTTCCGGGCTGCGCAGTCTGCCGTGGGAGGGATTGAATTTGTCGCATGGCGATCCCGCGGTCACCACGACGCAGATTCCCGACCAGCGAAGAGGGTAGCCACGTCCGACGTGTCCGTGTCCGAGCTGCTGGCCGCCGCCGTGGCCGCGCTCGGCGGCAGTGAACGCAGCGGCCAACAGGAGATGGCCGCCGCGGTGGCGCGGGCCTTCGCCACCGAGGAGCACCTGGTGGTGCAGGCCGGCACCGGTACCGGCAAGTCGCTCGCGTATCTGGTGCCCGCGCTCGTGCACGCCCTCGAGGACGACTCCCCCGTCGTCGTGTCCACGGCCACGATCGCTCTGCAGCGCCAGCTCGTCGACCGCGATCTACCCCGGCTGGTCGACGCGCTGGCCGATGCGCTGCCGCGCCGCCCACAGTTCGCGTTGCTCAAGGGGCGGCGAAACTATCTGTGCCTGAACAAGATTCACAACGGCGCGGCCGCCGACGGCGAGGATGCCGACGACCGGCCGCAGGAGGAACTGTTCAACCCGATGGCCGTCAGCGCCCTGGGCCGCGACGTGCAACGGCTCACCGAGTGGGCGTCGAGCACCGAATCCGGTGACCGCGACGACCTCAAGCCCGGCGTGCCGGACCGATCCTGGTCGCAGGTCAGCGTGTCCGCGCGGGAATGCCTCGGCGTGGCGCGCTGCCCTTTCGGTACCGAGTGCTTCTCCGAACGCGCGCGCGGTCGTGCTGGTCAGGCCGATATCGTCGTCACCAACCACGCGCTGCTGGCCATCGACGCGGTGGCCGAATCGGCGGTCCTGCCCGAGCACGCGCTGCTGGTCGTCGACGAGGCGCACGAGTTGGTCGACCGGGTGACGTCGGTGGCCACCGCGGAGCTGACGTCGGCCGCCCTCGGGGTGACCGCCCGGCGGATCGCCCGCCTGGTGGAGCCGGAACTGATCCAGCGCCTGGAGGCGGCGACGGCCAACTTCGCCTCGGTCATCCACGACGGCACGCCGGGCCGCATCGATCGCCTCGACGAGGAGTTGGCGACCTATCTGACGGCACTGCGCGACGTGACGACGGCGGCGCGCTCGGCGATCGAGCGCACGAACGACCCGAAGGCGGCGTCGGCGCGCGCCGAAGCCGTTGCGGCGCTGAGCGAGATATCGGACACCGCGTCGCGCGTGCTCACATCCTTCGGCCCGGCCATCCCCGACCGCACCGACGTGGTGTGGCTGGAGCACGAGGAGATCAGGGGCGCGGCGCGCCCGGTGCTGCGGGTGGCCCCGCTGTCGGTCGCGGGGCTGCTGCGGTCCCGGGTGTTCTCGCGTTCGACGGTCGTGCTCACGTCGGCCACGCTGACCATCGGCGGCTCGTTCGACGCCATGGCCACGGCGTGGGGGCTGACCGGTGCGGACGGCGACGCGAGGTGGCGTGGCCTGGATGTGGGTTCGCCGTTCCAGCACGCCAAAGCCGGAATCCTGTATGTGGCCGCGCACCTGCCGCCACCGGGACGCGACGGCACCGGATCGGCCGAGCAGCTGAGCGAAATCGCCGAACTCATCACCGCCGCCGACGGGCGCACCCTGGGGCTGTTCTCGTCGATGCGGGCGGCCCGTGCCGCCGCCGAGGCCATGCGCGGCCGGCTGTCGACGCCGGTGCTGTGTCAGGGCGACGACAGCACCTCGGCGCTCGTCGAGCAGTTCAGCGCCGACCCCCAGACCTCGCTGTTCGGCACCCTGTCGCTGTGGCAGGGCGTCGACGTGCCCGGGCCGTCGCTGTCGCTGGTGCTGATCGACCGCATCCCGTTTCCCCGGCCCGACGACCCCCTGCTGGGCGCGCGGCAGCGCGCGGTCGCGGCGCGCGGCGGCAACGGCTTCATGGCCGTCGCGGCCAGTCATGCGGCGCTGCTGCTGGCGCAGGGGTCGGGGCGGCTGCTGCGCCGCGTCACCGATCGGGGCGTGGTCGCGGTGCTCGACTCGCGCATGGTCACCGCCGGCTACGGCGGCTACCTGCGGGCGTCGCTTCCGCCGTTCTGGCAGACCACCAACGGCGAGCAGGTGCGCCAGGCGCTGCAGCGGCTGCGCACCGCGCCCGCGGCCGAGCAGGGCCTGTCGGCCTGACCCGCTTCCGGCTAGCGGGCCAGGGTGACCAGCCCGAGCTCGTTGCTGGCCGCCAGCATCGGATGGCGGGGCAGCACGCGCACGGTGTAGCCGACCGATCCCGCCAGCGGCAGCGGCGTTGTCGTCGAGAACACCTGGTTGCCGCCCTCGGCGGTGCCGGCGTAGGACATCTCGACGGTGACGGGCTCCAGCAGTGCGTCGCTGGCGTCGACGCGGCCGACCACCGCCTGGACGGTGACCTCGTCAGGCGCGAGCCCGGCCAGCTGGACGGTGGCGGTCAGGGTCAGCTTGGAGCCGAGCACCGGGCTGTCCGGCAGTCCGGTGCTGTCGACGTCGGTGATGACGATCTTGGGCCAGGCCTCCTGGGCGCGCGTGCGGTAGGCGGCCAGCTCACGGGCCGCGCCGAACTCGCCGCCGCTCGCCGCATCCTCGGCGCCCTCGACGGGCGCGATCGTCTTGCGCAGCGACTGCGCCGCGGGCGTGTAGTACTGCTCGACGTAGTCGCGCACCATGCGCGACGCCAACACCTTGGGACCGAGCGTTTGCACCGTGTGACGCACCATTTCGATCCAGCGGGGCGGCACACCGTGTTCGTCGCGTTCGTAGAACTTCGGTGCGACGGTTTCTTCCAGCAGCGTGTAGAGCCCGCTGGACTCCAGGTCGTCGCGCCGCGCCTCGTCGGTCACGCCGTCGGCGGACGGTATCTCCCAACCGTTTTCGCCGTCGTACCATTCGTCCCACCAGCCGTCGCGGATGGACAGGTTCAGCCCGCCGTTGAGCGCGCTCTTCATTCCCGAAGTGCCGCAAGCCTCCAGCGGCCGCAGCGGATTGTTCAGCCACACGTCGCAGCCCCAATACAACAGCCGCGCCATCGACATGTCGTAGTCGGGCAGGAAGGCGATGCGGTGGCGCACCTCGGGCCGGTCGGCGAAGCGCACCACCTGCTGGATCAACGCCTTTCCGCCGTCGTCGGCGGGGTGGGATTTACCGGCCACGATCAGCTGGATCGGTCGTTCGGAGTCGAGCAGCAGCTGTTCCAGCCGAGCCGGATCGCGCAGCATCAGCGTCAGCCGCTTGTAGGTCGGCACCCGTCGTGCGAAGCCGATGGTCAACACCTCCGGATCGAATGCGGTTGCGATCCAACCCAATTCGGCGTCCGAGGCACCCCGTTCCAGCCAGGAGCGACGCAGCCGCTGCCGGACGTCGTCGACCAGCAGGGACCTCAGCTGCGAGCGGATCCACCACAGGTGCCCCGCGTCGACTTGCTTGAGCCGCAGCCAAACCCCCGGATCGCTGAACGAATCCGACCCGGCCAGCTCGCGACCCAGCTGCAGCCACTGCGGCGCCGCCCAGGTGCGTGCATGAACTCCGTTGGTGATCGAGCCGATCGGCACCTCGCTGGCGTCGAAGCCGGGCCACAGCTCGTTGAACATGGACCGGCTCACCCGGCCGTGCAACGACGAGACGCCGTTGGCGCGCTGGGCCAGCCGCAAACCCATGTGGGCCATGTTGAATTTGGTGGGGTCGTCCTCGGCGCCGAGCGCCAGGATGCGAGCGGTCGGCACCCCCGGCAGCAACGCGGGCGCACCGGTCGCATCCGATCTCGCGGCCTTGTCACCGGATTTCGCGCCGTCGCCCGCGTGGTCGTCGAAGTACAGCCGCACCATCTCGATGGGAAACCTGTCGATGCCGGCGGGCACCGGGGTGTGGGTGGTGAACACCGTGCTGGAGCGCACCACCGTCAGCGCGGTGTCGAAGTCCAATCCCGAGCCGGTCATCAGTTCACGAATGCGTTCGGCTCCCAGGAAACCCGCGTGGCCCTCGTTCATGTGGAACACCTCCGGCGCGGGCAGGCCGTGAATGCCGGTGAAGGCGCGGATCGCCCGTACCCCACCGATGCCGGCGAGGATCTCTTGGCGCATCCGGTGTTCCTGGTCGCCCCCGTACAGGCGGTCGGTGACGCCGCGCAGGTCGTGCTCGTTCTCGGGGACATCGGAATCGAGTAGCAGCAGCGGAACCCGGCCCACCTGGGCGACCCAGATCCGCGCGTGCAGCTGCGCGGAGTCCGGCAGCATCAGCTCGACCAGCGCCGGCTCGCCGGTCGCGTCGGTCAGCAGCCGCAACGGCAGGCCCTGCGGATCCAACGACGGGTAGGTCTCGTTCTGCCAGCCGTCGGCGGTCAAGGACTGCCGGAAATACCCGGACCGGTAGTAGAGGCCCACCGCCACCAGCGGCACGCCCAGATCGGATGCGGACTTCAGGTGGTCGCCGGCCAGGATTCCCAAGCCACCGGAGTAGTTGGGCAGCACCTCGGCGATGCCGAATTCCATCGAGAAGTACGCGATGGCGGCCGGCATCTCGGCGCCCTGCTCCTGCCGCTGCTGGTACCACAGCGGGCGGCTCAGATAGTCGTTGAGATCGGCGGTCAGCTCGTCGAGCCGGCGCAGGAAGGCTTCATCGAGCGCCAACTCATCGAGCCGCGCCGGTTTGACCGCGCCCAGCAACGCCACCGGATCGCTGCCGCACCGCTCCCACAGGTCAGAGTCGATGGTCGCGAAAAGCTCCTGAGTGGGCTTGTCCCACGACCATCGCAGGTTGGTCGACAGTTGGTCCAGCGCGGTCAGACGCTCCGGAAGGTGAGCACGGACGGTAAACCGGCGGAGGGCTCTCACGCGTCCCTACCTTACTGAGGTTCCCGGCCCGTGCACGGCGACCGGACGCACCGCATTTCCCCGGCGGTGTGTGACCGGAGACTAGGGTGGGTATCGGGTAGTAATCGGGGTCGCAACGATGCTTCCCTGCCCAGAAATTTTCCCCACGACAGGAAGTTTCCCGACGAGCGGCATTCCGCACGGAGCACATCGCGGGCATGGCCGCAAACAATCGGAACGGAGTGCTGGTGCCCGGTCGTGTCGAGATCGATAACGTCCAACCGGTCGTTTCCTGTGGCGCGTATCCCGCGAAAGCCGTGGTCGGCGAAGTCGTCCCGGTCAGCGCCGCGGTATGGCGAGAAGGCCACGAGGCAGTCGCGGCGACCTTGGTCGTGCGCTACCTCGGCCCCGGCTACCCGCAGGTGAGCGAGACCCGCCGGATCAAGGCCGCTGCGGCCCCGACCAAGCCGGCGACCCAGCGCGACGGCAAGGTCGACCAGCAACGGATCAAACCGCTACTGCTGCCGATGACGATGGGTCCGGAACCCTACGTGTTCCACGGTCAGTTCACCCCCGATCAGGTCGGGCTGTGGACCTTCCGGGTCGACGGGTGGGGCGACCCGATCCACTCGTGGCGGCACGGGCTGGTCGCCAAGCTGGACGCCGGCCAGGGTGAGACCGAGTTGTCCAACGACCTTCTGGTCGGCGCGGGGCTCTTCGAACGCGCGGCGACGGGCGTGCCGCGGGCACTGCGCGAGCCGCTGCTGGCCGCCGCCGCCGCGCTGCGCGAGCCGGGCGACCCGGTCACCCGCACCGCGCTGGCGCTGGGCCCCGAGATCGAGGAAATCCTGGCCGACTACCCGCTGCGCGATCTGGTCACCCGCGGCGAGCAGTACGGCGTCTGGGTGGACCGGCCGCTGGCCCGGTTCGGCTCCTGGTATGAGATGTTTCCCCGCTCGACCGGTGGGTGGGACGCCGACGGCAACCCCGTGCACGGCACGTTCGCCACGGCGGCCGCCCAGCTTCCCCGCATCGCGGCGATGGGCTTCGACGTCGTCTACCTGCCGCCGATCCACCCGATCGGCAAGGTACATCGCAAGGGGCGCAACAACTCCCCGACCGCGGCGCCCGGAGACGTGGGCTCCCCCTGGGCGATCGGCAGCGACGAGGGCGGACATGACGCCGTGCACCCGGATTTGGGGACCATAGAGGACTTCGACGCCTTCGTCGCCGCCACCCGCGAGTTGGGCATGGAGGTCGCGCTGGACCTGGCGCTGCAGTGCGCACCGGATCATCCGTGGGCGCGCGATCACCGCAACTGGTTCACCGAATTGCCGGACGGCACAATCGCTTACGCGGAGAACCCGCCGAAGAAATACCAGGACATCTATCCGATCAACTTCGACAACGACCCCGCCGGCCTCTACGACGAGGTGTTGCGCGTGGTCCGGCACTGGATGGACCACGGCGTCAAGTTCTTCCGCGTCGACAACCCGCACACCAAGCCGCCAGACTTCTGGGCCTGGCTGATCGCCACGGTCAAGGGCATCGACCCCGATGTGCTGTTCCTGTCGGAGGCCTTCACGCCCCCGGCCCGCCAGTACGGCCTGGCCAAGCTCGGGTTTACGCAGTCCTACAGCTATTTCACCTGGCGCACGGCAAAGCAGGAGCTCACTGAGTTTGGCGAGGCCATCGCCGCCGCGGCAGACTTCCGGCGCCCCAACCTGTTTGTCAACACCCCGGACATCCTGCACGCCATCCTGCAGCACAACGGACCCGGCATGTTCGCGATCCGAGCGGTGCTGGCGGCGACCATGGGTCCGGCGTGGGGGGTGTACTCCGGCTACGAACTGTTCGAACATCGCGCGGTGCGGGAGGGCAGCGAGGAGTACCTGGACTCCGAGAAGTATGAGTTGCGGCCCCGCGATTTCGCCGCCGCGCTGGCCGAGGGGCGATCGCTGGAGCCATTCATCACGCAGCTCAACGCGATTCGCCGACTGCACCCCGCGCTGGAGCAACTGCGCACGATTCATTTCCATAACGTCGACAACGATGCGCTGCTCGCCTATTCCAAGTTCGATCCGGTGACCGGCGACTGCGTCCTGGTGGTGGTGACGCTCAACGCGTTCGGCGCCGAGGAGGCGACGCTGTTTTTAGATATGGAGGCTCTGGGTATGGAGCCCTACGAGCGTTTTTGGGTGCGCGACGAGATCACCGGCCAGGAATTCCAGTGGGGCCAAGCCAATTACGTTCGCATCGATCCCGGGCAGGCGGTTGCGCACATCATCAACATGCCGCTCATACCGCACGACGCGCGGGGGATCCTGCTGCGCAGGCCACCAAACGGACCGGAGGGATTGTGACATGAGCAAAACCGACCAACTCGCCGGGGCGCTTCTGGCACCCGACCCTGCCGACCTCTCGCGCCTGATCGGGGGCACGCATTACAATCCGCACAGCATTCTCGGGGCGCACGAGTACGCCGACCACACCGTCATTCGGGCGTACCGGCCGCACGCGATCGAAGTCGTCGCACTCGTCGGCGACGATCGGTTCCCGATGCAGCACATCGAATCCGGGCTTTTCGCGGTCGCGCTGCCGTTCGTCAACCTGATCGACTATCGGTTGCAGATCACCTATGAGGGGGCGGAGCCGTACGTCGTCGCCGACGCCTACCGCTTCTTGCCGACCCTGGGCGAGGTCGACCTCCACCTGTTCGGGGAGGGACGCCACGAGCGGCTCTGGGAAGTACTGGGCGCGCATCCGCGCTCGTTCACCACGGCCGACGGCGTGGTCAACGGGGTGTCGTTCGCGGTATGGGCGCCGAATGCCAAGGGCGTCAATCTGATCGGTGAGTTCAACGGCTGGACCGGTAGCGAAGCCCCGATGCGGGTGTTGGGCTCATCGGGGGTCTGGGAACTGTTCTGGCCCGGCTTTCCCGTCGAGGGGCTGTACAAGTTCCGGGTGCACGGGGCCGACGACGTCGTGACCGAGCGCGCCGACCCGATGGCGTTCGCCACCGAGGTGCCGCCGCACACCGCATCCCGGGTGACGCGCAGCAGCTACACGTGGGAAGACGCCGACTGGATGGCCGAGCGCGCGCGGCGCAACCCGGTGTTCGAACCGATGAGCACCTACGAGGTGCACCTGGGTTCCTGGCGCCCCGGACTGAACTACCGCCAGTTGGCCCGCGAGCTGACGGATTACGTTGTGGAACACGGGTTCACCCACGTCGAGCTGCTACCGGTCGCCGAGCATCCCTTCGCCGGATCGTGGGGCTACCAGGTGACGTCGTACTACGCGCCGACATCGCGGTTCGGCACCCCCGACGAATTCCGGGCCCTGGTCGACGCCTTACACCAGGCCGGCATCGGCGTGCTGGTGGACTGGGTGCCGGCGCACTTTCCCAAGGACGCCTGGGCGCTGGGCCGCTTCGACGGCACGCCGCTCTACGAGCACTCCGACCCCAAGCGGGGCGAGCAACTCGACTGGGGCACCTACGTATTCGACTTCGGCCGTCGCGAGGTGCGTAACTTCCTGGTGGCCAACGCGCTGTTCTGGCTCGAGGAGTTCCACATCGACGGCCTGCGGGTGGACGCGGTCGCCTCGATGCTCTACCTGGACTACTCCCGCCCCGAAGGGGGCTGGACCCCGAACATCTACGGCGGCCGGGAGAACTTGGAGGCGGTGCAGTTCCTGCAGGAGATGAACGCCACGGTGCACAAGACCGCCCCGGGCATCGTCACCATCGCCGAGGAGTCCACCTCGTGGCCCGGCGTGACGCGGCCAACAAACCTTGGCGGCCTGGGCTTTTCGATGAAGTGGAACATGGGCTGGATGCACGACACGCTCGACTACATCAGCCGCGATCCCATCTACCGCAGCTACCACCACCACGAGATGACGTTCTCGATGCTCTATGCGTTCAGCGAGAATTACGTGCTGCCGATCAGCCATGACGAGGTGGTACACGGCAAGGGCACGCTGTGGGGCCGCATGCCGGGCAACAACCACGTCAAGGCGGCCGGGCTGCGCAGCTTGCTCGCCTACCAGTGGGCGCACCCGGGCAAGCAATTGTTGTTCATGGGACAGGAATTCGGGCAGCGCGCCGAGTGGTCCGAGGAGCGCGGCCTGGATTGGTGGCAGCTCGACGAGCAGGGGTTCTCCAACGGGGTGCTGCGCCTGGTCCGCGACCTCAACGACATCTACCGCACTCACCCGGCGCTGTGGAGCCAGGACACCGTGCCAGACGGCTACTCCTGGATCGACGCCAACGACTCGGGCAACAACGTGCTGAGCTTCCTGCGGTACGGCAAGGACGGCTCGGTGATGGCTTGCGTGTTCAACTTCGCGGGCGCCGAGCACGGCGGATACCGATTGGGCCTGCCCTCGGCAGGCCGGTGGCGCGAGGTGCTCAACACCGACGCGACGGCCTACAACGGTACGGGGATCGGCAACATGGGCGGGGTGGACGCCACGGACGACCCCTGGCACGGCCGGCCGGCCTCGGCACTGCTGGTGCTGCCGCCCACGTCGGCGCTGTGGCTGGCCCCCGAGTAAACCTCAGTACAGCGCGTTGGCGAGGTTGCGCCGCCCGGCGACGACC
>NZ_LZMG01000230.1:0-27678 GCF_001673615.1 Mycobacterium sp. 1245499.0 | reverse complement strand
AGACCGGCGAACGCACCCTGGTGGCCGGTGACTTCGTGCGCGGCTTCGTCGGCCTGGACAGCCACGAGTCAACCGCCCTCCTGGAGCTGCTGCAGCGGCGAATCACCGTGCCGGAGAACACCATTGGCTGGAACTGGGCGCACGGCGACGTCGCCATGTGGGACAACCGCGCCACCCAGCACCGGGCGGTCGACGAC
Organism: Mycobacterium sp. 1245499.0; assembly: GCF_001673615.1. Classification (NCBI taxonomy): domain Bacteria; kingdom Bacillati; phylum Actinomycetota; class Actinomycetes; order Mycobacteriales; family Mycobacteriaceae; genus Mycobacterium; species Mycobacterium sp. 1245499.0. Next base: position 27,481 of record NZ_LZMG01000230.1, on the reverse strand, counting down.
TACGACGACCAACCCCGGCTCATGCACCGCATCACCCTGATGGGCGACGTGCCGGTCAACGTGCGCGGCGAGCGCAGCCGGGTGGTCAGCGGCGCGCCGCTTCAGGCGCTGGCAAGTTAATGGTGACGACCCGCAGCGCCCGGCTACGCCACGCTCGCGATCGTCACGAGTTAACTGGCGTCGGCGGTGGAGCTGATGTGATTGCTCGGCAACCAGCGCAGCGCGCCGGGCGCGGTGGCCGGGACGACGGGCGCCTTGGGCGGGATCGGCTCCAGCCGGCGATACGGCTGGCCCTGCGCCGGGCGCTGGTCGTCCTCACCGGCATTCGGCCACAACGACGCGGCCCGCTCTGCCTGGGCGGTGATTGACAGCGAGGGGTTGACGCCCAGGTTCGCCGAGATCGCCGCGCCGTCCACCACGAACAGCGTCGGGTAGCCGTAGACCCGGTGATACGGGTCGATCACCCCATGCTCGGCGTTGTCACCGATCACGGCGCCGCCGAGGAAATGCGCGGTCAGCGGGATGTTGAACAGCTCTCCCCAGGTGCCGCCGGCCACGGCGTCGATCTTGTCGGCGATGCGCCGGGTGACCTGATTCCCGACCGGGATCCAGGTCGGGTTCGGCTCGCCGTGGCCCTGCTTGCTGGTGTACCAGCGGATGCCCAGCCTGCCGCGTTTGGTGTAGGTGGTGATGGAGTTGTCCAGGTGCTGCATGACCAAGGCGATCAGCGTGCGTTCGCTCCACTGACGGACGTTGAGCAACCGCATCATGCGACGCGGATCCTCGCGGGCCTGGTCCAACAGTTGCTTCCAGCGCGGCACGTCGCTGCCTTCGGGGCCGGTTCCGTCGGTCATCAGCGTCTGCAGCAGCCCCATCGCGTTGGAGCCCTTGCCGTAGCGGACCGGCTCGATGTGGGTGTCCGGCGTCGGGTGGATCGACGAGGTGATCGCCACCCCGTGCGTCAGGTCGAGGTTCGGGTCGACCTCGAGCTTCCCGGCGCCGACGATGGACTCGGAGTTGGTGCGGGTGAGCACGCCCAGCCGATCCGACAGCCGCGGCAGCAGACCCTGATCGCGCATGTTGAACAGCAGATGCTGGGTGCCCCAGGTGCCGGCGGCCAGGATCACCTGCTTCGCCGTGTAGGTGCGCCGGTCGCGGCGCAGCCAACTGCCGGTACGCACGGTGCGAACCTCCCACAGCCCATCAGGACGCTGCTCGAAACGCTTGACCGTGGTAATCGGGATCACCTGCGCCCCAGCAGATTCCGCGAGAGCCAGGTAGTTCTTCAGCAGGGTGTTCTTGGCGCCGTAACGACAACCGGTCATGCAGCAACCACATTCCAGGCAGCCGGTGCGCTCCGGCCCCGCGCCACCGAAGTAGGGGTCCGGCACGGTCTTGCCCGGGGCCTTGGTGCCGTCGGGGCCGAAGAACACGCCGACGGGAGTCGGCACGAACGTGTCGCCGCAGCCCATCTCGTCCGCCACCTGTTTGACGATCCGGTCGGCGTCGGTGAAGGTCGGGTTCTCCACCACGCCGAGCATCCGCTTGGCCTGCTCGTAGTGCGGCATCAGCTCGTCGCGCCAGTCCGTGATGTGCGCCCACTGCTGGTCTTTGAAGAACGGCTCCGGCGGCACGTACAGGGTGTTGGCGTAGTTCAGCGAGCCACCGCCCACCCCGGCGCCGGCCAGGATCAGCACGTTCTTCAGGGGGTGGATCCGCTGGATGCCGTAGCAGCCCAGCCTCGGCGCCCACAGAAACTTGCGCAGATCCCAGGACGTCTCGGCGAAATCTTCGTCGGCGTACCGGCGTCCGGCCTCCAATACGCCGACGCGGTAGCCCTTTTCGGTCAGCCGCAACGCGCTGACGCTGCCCCCGAAACCCGAACCGATGATCAGTACGTCGTAATCCGGCTTCATCGCACCAGTATGGCCTTACCGGCGGGTAACAAGCCAGCGACCCTCACCGGGCTAGCTACCGACGGTCAGGCCGACCTTCTGGAACTCCTTGAGGTCGCAATAGCCGGCCTTGGCCATCGACCGCCGCAGGCCGCCGACCAGGTTGAGGCTGCCGAACGGATCGTCGGACGGCCCGTTGAGCACCTGCTGCAGCGGCGGGCGCTCACCGACGGCGATCTGCAGCAGCGCCCCGCGCGGCAGCGAGGGATGCGCCGCGGCGGCGGGCCAGAACCAGCCCTCGCCCAGCGCCTCGGCGGACTCGGCCAGCGGCGTGCCCAGCACCACCGCGTCGGCCCCGCAGGCGATGGCCTTCGCCAGCTCACCGGAGGTGTGGATGTCGCCGTCGGCCAGCACGTGCACGTAGCGGCCGCCGGTCTCGTCGAGGTATTCGCGCCGCGCGGCGGCGGCGTCGGCGATCGCGGTGGCCATCGGCACGCTGATGCCCAGCACCTCGTCGCTGGTGGTCACTCCCCTGGTCGCGCCGTAGCCGACGATCACGCCGGCGGCGCCGGTGCGCATCAGGTGCAGCGCGGTGCGGTGGTCCTGCACGCCGCCGGCGACCACCGGCACGTCGAGCTCGGAGATGAAGGTCTTGAGGTTCAGCGGTTCCCCGGCTCCATCCCTGTCTTGGGCCACTCTTTCGGCCGAGACGATGGTGCCCTGGATGACCAGCAGGTCGATCCCGGCCTGCACCAGCACCGGCGTCAGCGCCTGGGCGTTCTGCGGGCTGACCCGCACAGCGGTGGTGACGCCGGCGTCGCGGATCCGGGCGATCGCGGAGCCCAGCAGGTCCGGGTTCAGCGGGGCCGCGTGGAACTCCTGCAGCAGCCGGATGGCCGCCGAGGGCTCGGGCTCCTTGCTGGCCGCCTCGACGAGTTGGGCGATCTTGGCCTCGACGTCGGCGTGGCGCCCGATCAGTCCCTCACCGTTGAGCACGCCCAGGCCGCCGAGCTTGCCGAGCTCGATCGCGAACTCCGGCGACACCAGCGCGTCGGTCGGATGCGCGAGCACCGGAATCTCGAACCGGTAGGCGTCCAGCTGCCAGGCGGTCGAGACGTCCTGCGAGGAGCGGGTGCGCCGGGACGCGACGATGCTGACTTCGCTCAGTTCATAGCTGCGCCGGGCGACGCGGCCCATCCCGATCTCGACCATCTCCGGCCTCAGCGTGCGTAGTAGTTGGGGGCTTCGACCGTCATGGCGACGTCGTGCGGGTGGCTCTCCCGCAGCCCGGCCGCCGTGATCCGGACGAACTGCGCCTGCTGCAGCGCCTCGATGCTCGGCGAGCCGGTGTAGCCCATCGCGGCGCGCAGGCCGCCGGTCAGCTGGTGGATCACCGAGGACAGCGGGCCGCGGAAGGGCACCCGGCCCTCGATGCCCTCGGGCACCAGTTTGTCTTCGGAGAGCGCGTCGTCGGCGAAGTAGCGGTCCTTGGAATACGACTTCCCGCTGCCCGAGCCGCGTCCGGCCATGGCGCCCAGCGACCCCATCCCGCGGTAGCTCTTGAACTGCTTGCCGTTGACGAAGATCAGCTCCCCGGGGGCCTCGGCGGTGCCGGCCAGCAACGAGCCGAGCATGGCCGTCGACGCGCCGGCGGCCAGCGCCTTGGCGATGTCACCGGAGTACTGCAGGCCGCCGTCGGCGATCACCGGCACACCCGCCGGGCCGCACGCCGCGACCGCCTCCAGAATCGCGGTGATCTGTGGCGCGCCGACGCCGGCGACCACCCGCGTGGTGCAGATCGAGCCCGGCCCGACGCCCACCTTCACCGCGTCGGCGCCGGCGGCGACCAGGGCCGCGGCCGCCGAGCGGGTGGCGACGTTGCCGCCGATCACCTCGACCTTCTCGCCCACCTCGGCCTTGAGCTTGCCGACCATGTCGAGCACCAGCCGGTTGTGCGCGTGCGCGGTGTCCACGATCAGCACGTCGACCCCGGCGTCCACCAGCATCATCGCCCGGACCCACGCGTCACCGCCGACACCCACGGCGGCGCCGACCAGCAGCCTGCCGTCGCTATCCTTGGTGGCCAGGGGATGCTGTTCCGTCTTGACGAAGTCCTTGACGGTGATCAGCCCGGTCAGCCGGCCGTGGCCGTCCACGATGGGCAGCTTCTCGATCTTGTGGCGGCGCAACAGCCCCAGCGCCGCGTCGGCGGACACGCCCTCCTGAGCGGTGATCAGCGGGGCCTTGGTCATCACCTCGGCCACCTTCTTGGTCTGGTCGACCTCGAACCGCATGTCGCGGTTGGTGATGATGCCGACCAGGGCGCCCGACTCGTCGACCACCGGCAGGCCGGAGATGCGGAACCGTGCGCACATCGCGTCGACCTGGGCCAGGGTGTTGTCCGGGCGGCAGGTGACCGGGTCGGTGACCATCCCGGCCTCCGAGCGTTTGACCATTTCGACCTGGCCGGCCTGCTCGGCCACCGGCAGGTTGCGGTGCAGGACACCCATGCCGCCGGCCCGGGCCATCGCGATGGCCATCCGCGACTCGGTGACCGTGTCCATCGCCGAGCTGACCAGCGGCACTTTGAGCCTGATCTTCTTGGTCAGCTGGCTGGAGGTGTCCGCGGTGGCGGGCACCACGTCGGAGGCCGCCGGCAGCAGCAAGACGTCGTCGAACGTCAGCCCGAGCATGGCGATCTTGTGGGGGTTGTCACCCCCGGTGGGCACCGGGTCGTCGACCAGGCCACCCACCCGCACATACGCACTGCCGACGAGGTCAGAGCTGTCTTCCAGGTGGGACGTGCCACGGGTCATCAGAGGGGCCCTCCATACGATGCGGCGTGAGAGAACCATCCTATCGGCTTGCCTGTCCCTGCCGTCCGCTTGCTCGGGCGCGCCGCGCGCACCAAACGGCGCGACGGAACCATCCGGCATGGCGAGTAGCCGCCTGCTGGCGTTATCCGGGGCGGGCTGCGTAGGCTAGAGGCGTGCGCGACCACCTCCCACCGGGTTTGCCGCCCGACCCTTTCGCCGACGACCCCTGTGATCCGTCGGCGGCCCTGGAAGCCGTCGAGCCAGGCCAGCCCCTGGATCAGCAAGAGCGAATGGCCGTCGAGGCCGACCTCGCCGATCTGGCCGTGTACGAAGCGCTGCTGGCGCACAAGGGTATTCGCGGACTGGTGGTCTGCTGCGACGAATGTCAGCAGGATCACTACCACGACTGGGACATGCTGCGGGCCAACCTGCTGCAGCTGCTGATCGACGGCACCGTGCGCCCGCACGAGCCCGCCTATGACCCCGAGCCGGACGCCTACGTCACGTGGGACTACTGCCGCGGGTATGCCGACGCGTCGCTCAACGAAGCGACCTCGGACGCCGACGGTTTCCACCGCCGGCACTGATTTAGCGGCTCACTGATTCGGAATCAGCGGCGCCACCGGCGGTGGCGTCTGGCCGTGATGGTGATGCTTACCCACTGACGGACTCGGCTGCGGGCTCGGCGCGGCCGGCGGTGTCAGCGGTGCGGGTGGCGCCGCGGGGATCGCGGAGGCCGGGCCGGCCGGCGCCGCGGGAGGCGGGGCGACCGGGAGCGTGGCGTTCGGGTCGCGCGCGTCGACCTTCGCGTTCAACAGCTTCAGCTGGTCGGTCAGTTCCTGTTTGCTGGCCGGGTCGTCGATCGAGGCCACCAGGCTGCTCACCTCGGTCAGCTGATTCTTGGCCTGGTCCCACTGGCCGCGGTCGATCGATTCCTGCACCTTCGCCAGGTCGGCCTTGGCGGCCAGCATCTCCTGCTTTTCGTGGACCTGCGGCTGGTCGAAGAACATCGCGTGCAGCCCGTACAGGGTGCCGCCGGGCCGGGCCTCGACCACCATGGCGCCGAAGCCGCTGAGCACCATCAGCGCCGCGGCCACCGATCCGACGACGGCCAGTCCGCGATGGCCGCGCCGCCGTTCGGCCAGTCCGGTGCGCAACGCGTTGACGGCCTCTTCGGGCGTCACCAGGGCGCTGGCCGGCGGCCACCTCAGGTTGTCGCGCCAGTCCTCCAGCAGTGTGGTGAGCACCTGAAAATCAGGGTCGTCGGGATCCTCGACCTGGCTCCCGGAGACCGGCCGGCGCTGGGCCAGCGCATCGAGCAGCAGGTCGGTGCGGGCGAATTCGTCCAGGGAGTCAGGCACAGTCACCTGCCGCGATCATCTCGGATTTCAGCCGCGACAGCGCGCGGTGCTGGGCAACTCGGACGGCCCCGGTGGTGCTGCCGACGGCGGTCGCGGTCTCCTCGGCGGACAGGCCGACGACGACGCGCAGGATCAGGATCTCGCGTTGCTTGGCGGGCAGGATCTCGAGCAGTTCGCTCATCCGGCTCACCGAATCCGCTTCGATCGCAAGCTGTTCGGGCCCCGCATCGCTCGACCAGCGATCGGGAATCGATTCGGTGGGATAGGCGAGATCGCGTCCGGCAGCGCGGTGGGCATCGGCGACCTTGTGGGCCGCGATGCCGTACAGGAAGGCCAGGAATGGACGCCCGCGATCGCGATAACGCGGCAGCGCCGTGATAGTCGCCAAGCACACCTCCTGTGCCACGTCATCCGCTGACAGGCCACCCCGATCGACGGTGCCGACACGCGCTCGGCAATATCGCACGACGATCGGACGGATGGTCTCCAGCACCTCCCTCAATGCGTTGTGGTCGCCGGTGACGGCCTTCGCGACCACAGCGTCGAGACGTTCCCCTGCTGGAATTGTCATCGACGGTGATATCTCCAACGTTACGAAGCGGACACATCGCGGGCCAACCGGGCTAACTAACGAAATGACAATAACGGTCGGGAGGCCGTTTCAAGCGGAACGCCACGTCCCACCGGCGCGCCGCACCTGGCCTGCGCAGACATCGCGGATTTCGTGCAGCTGGTGTGCCACAAACGTGACGCTTCCGATATCGATCAGCAAGCAAGCCAGCGCCCAACGCAGTGGCAGCAGCCCTAACCGGCCCGCATCCGTCAGCGCGGCGTCCGCGACCGCCCGGGCACGCTCGAGGTTGCCCGCGCAGCACAGCGCGGCGGCCAGCACCACCTCGCTTTTGACCCGGTGGCGCGGCGATGCGACGGTCATGGCCGCCGCCAGCTCCACGCCTTCGCCGGCGTGGCGGACGGCGGCGTCGCCTTCACCGCGGGCCATCGCCAGTTCGGCGGCCACCCATCGTCGGCGCACCGGCAGCCGATCGGGCACCGCCGCTTCGGAATTCGGCGACGCAAGCAGCGGATCGGTGCGCGCCAGCAGCGTCGCCGCGGCCGCGAAGCGCCCGACGCCCAGCGCGTCGGCGGCCAGCCCGATAAGCGCGTCGGCGCACGCCTCGGGGTCGCCGCCGGCCAGCGCCAGGGCGCGCCCGTCCCAGCCCCGCGCCGCACCATGCCAACCGAGCTGGCGCGAAAACGACCCCTGCGTGCTCCTGCCCAGCGACGCCAGCCGCCCGGTGGGCGCGATGCGCCGCAGCACCGCGAGGTCGCGGTAGGCGGCGCCGTAGCGCCCCTGGCCCCCGGCCGCCACGGCGCGCAGCCACAGTTCCTCCGGCGTCGTCGCCGACGGCAGCGGCCAGTCGGCGGGGCGGTCCCCGAAGGCGGCGTCGGCCAGCCGCCGCCCAATCACGGAAGTGTGACGAGTTTCAATCACAATGATGTAGTAAACAGTTTGTGGTCTTCATGTTACCGAACCGTTAATCACTATAGCCCATGGATAAATTCGCCTTATCCCCCTACCACGCGCTGAGCTGGGCAATCTCGTTTCGGCCAACCGCCTGATAGCACGGCATAGGTTTCGCAATTTCAATCGAGATGAACGCAAAGTTAATTCTGCTCCAACGGGCACATACTTTGCCGGGCTAAGTGGCTATTGACGGAAATTCACCGCCGCCCCTAACGTCTACGCATGACGGGTAGTCATCGGTGACTCCACTCCACTTAATTTAAGTTGCACCCAACCGCTTTCACGAACCTGACCTCGAGCGGGCGGTGCAGAGAGGGAACGAACCAATGCCACAGCCGGAGCAGCTACCTGGACCCAACGCCGACATCTGGAATTGGCAACTGCAGGGCTTATGCCGCGGCGTTGACTCGTCGATGTTCTTCCACCCCGACGGTGAACGTGGCCGGGCCCGCATGCAGCGCGAGCAGCGCGCGAAGGAAATGTGCCGGCAGTGCCCGGTCATCCAGGAGTGCCGGTCGCACGCCCTCGAAGTCGGTGAGCCCTACGGGGTTTGGGGCGGCCTGTCCGAGTCCGAGCGCGACCTGCTGCTCAAGGGCGACATCGGCCGGGGGCGCACCATCCGCCGGTCGGCCTAAGTCCCGCACGGCGCGCGCGATTTGCGCCCGCCCCAATGGATTCGAGCGAGGACACGCGCGACGCGGATGTTCGGGCGCACCACCCGGCCGCATCGAACCCCCTCGACAACTAGTCCGCGGCCGCAGGGCCCTGCCGAGGTCGCTGGGCCGGTAGGCTTGGTCGCCGGGGACGCCTAACGGAGGGGAACGCAGATGGCCGACACCGCGGCAGATCGCGCTATTAACAACGTCTTTGAGGCCGTGAACACGACGGCGACCCACCTCGGCCGCATCGTGGGTTTGATCGCCGGCGCGGCGGGGCGGGCCGCGCAAGAGGTGGTCGACCTGGTTTGGGACTACCGCGACCTGGCCAGCGAGGTGCGCAAACCCGCGGAGTAGGCCGTTTCGACGCGGGCCAATGTGGGTAGGCACCGCAAATGAACAAGGCCGCATGCTTTGCGGTCGCGGCGTTCACCGCGACCGTGGCCTCGCTAGCCGCGTGCTCGAACCAGCAAGGCAGCCAGCCCAATACGTCACCGTTGACCAGCTCGACCCCCGGCGCGGAGCGGCTGACCACCCAGCTGAAGACCGCCGACGGCAGTCCGGTGGCCAACGCCACGTTCGAATTCGCCAACGGCTATGCGACGGTGACCGTGGAAGCCGGACCCAACCAGGTGCTCAGCCCCGGTTTCCACGGGCTGCAGATCCACGCGGTGGGCAAGTGCGAGGCCAATTCGGCTGCGCCGAGCGGCGGCTCGAGCGGGGACTTCGACTCCGCCGGAAGCGTTTACCAGGCGGCCAATCACACGAGTTACCCGGCCAGCGGCGACCTGACCGCCTTGCAGGTGCGCTCCGACGGTTCGGCCAAACTGGTCACCACCAGCAACGCGTTCACCTCCGCTGACCTGAGAAACAGTGCGGGCACCGCGCTGATCATCCACCAGACCGCGGACAATCTGGGCAGCACCGCCCCGACGGGTGAATCCGGCAAGCGGCTGGCCTGCGGTGTGATTGCGGCGTCGTCGACCACCACAACCTCGTCGACCACCAGCGTGACGACCAGCACCACCACCACCGTGGTGCCGCCGGCATCCACCAGTACGAGCACCAGCACCGTCACGGTCACCAGCAGCCCGACCCTGACGTCGACACCGACCACGACCGTCACGACACCGCCCACCTATCCTCCCGGGCGCTGACGCTCGAGCCACCACGAAAGGGAACACCCCCGATCCGCAAGGGACCGGGGGTGTTTCGCGTCGCCTAGTCGGTATCGGCGACTGCGGTCAGTTGGGTGATCGCTGTGTCGAATGGCTCGGGACTACGCAGGGCGCGGCCGAGGATGAGCGCGCCCTCCACATTGATCCACACACTCGTTGCCAGCTGCACGGCCCTGTCGTGGCTCAGGCCTTTCTCGGTGAGCCGGGCGGCGAGCGTGGTGATCAGATCCTGGAAGGCTCGCCGCGTCACATCGCTGAGTTGGTCGGACGCGGGCGTCGACTCGATGACGATGGGAGCGACCGCGCACCCCTCGCGGTAGTTGCTTGACACCAGTTCATCGCGTTCGCGCCCGATAAACGCCGCGATCAGTTCAGCCGCGGTGCGGGTGCTGGCCGCCGCGCGGTTGATGTCTGCGATGCGGTCGGAAGCGTGCAGAAGGGTGACCTCGCTGGCGAGTTCTTCCTTCCCGCCCGGGAAGTGAAAGTAGATCGACCCGCGCGGGGCGGCGCTCTCGGTGACTACGTCCGACAGGGCAGTGCCGAGATAACCGTGTTCGCGGAACAAGCGCCGCGCGGCGGCGGTCATCCGCGCCTTGCTGTCACTCTTCCTTGGCATGTCGTCCATCATACATAGCTCCTTGCAGGCGCCTGGATAGCGCAGTACTCTCGGCAATAGTTGTAAGTATGTCGCACGACATAGTATCTCTGTTCGCCGGAGCCCCGCTCCGCACCACGAAAGGAACGCCATGCCCGTCTACCAGTGCTACAGCCCGAAGGGCCTATTGACCCGGTCCGCGAAAGCCAAGATCGCCGAGGAGATGACCACCATGTACTGCGACGCCACCGGAGCGTTGGCGTCGTGGGTCAAAGTGCTTTTTCACGAACTCCCCGAGGGCGACTGCTTCACGGCCGGCAAACCGGCAACGCAGTCGTTGATTCTCGGCTTCAACCGCCACGGACGTGACCTCATGACTCGGCAGGCAATGCTGCGTCAGCTCGCGCAGATCTGGACGCGTAACTCGGGCCAGCCCGAGGCCGACCTATGGATCTCGATCGCCGAAGTCGATCCCACGAATGTCATGGATGCCGGCTTGTTCATCCCCGCGTCCGGCCACGAGCGCGAATGGCTCGAGCAGAACCGGACCAGGCTTGCCGAACTGGGAATTGCGTCCTGACAAGCGCTGCCTTCCAACGTATTTCGATAAACAACTGTAACGAGGAAACACCATGACCAAATCACTGCACGGATCGATCGAGACGGCCTCACATCAGGTCGACCGGTTGACGATCCAGATCGACGACACGTTCGACGGGTTCAAGAATCGCTACGAGCAAGCGGTGCCCGCTTTCCAGAGTGAGATATTCGACTCCCTCATCGAACGAGAAGCCGACTGGCAGACCGTTCTAGAGGCCACCGCCCAGAACGCGCCGCACGGCTTCATTCTCTATTGGTCACACGATTTCACGTCGCTGATGCGGCTGGCCGGCGACCGCGGCCGGTGCGTCGAGTACCTGATGGGCAATCACACGATCGCGCAGAAGATGTACCGGTACAACCCGGCCGTTCTGCTCTATGCGCCGTTGCGCACTGCCATTGTGGAGGACGCCGACGGCACCGCATGGTTTACCGTTGACCAACCCAGCACGCGGTTCAGCAGCTTCAACACACCCCAAATCACCACGGTAGGAATCGAATTGGATCACAAGCTGGCCACGTTGCTGGCGTATCTCGGCGCCTCCGTGCCGGCCGGACTCACCGCACCGCGTTAGTCACGGCTCAGACGACCGCGGTGACTTGGATCTCGACGCGCATCTTCGGACTCGCCAGCGCGGCGACGCCGATGCATGTCCACAGGGGCGCGTGCTCGCCCATCCGCCGGCGAAACTGTTCGACCATGGTGTCCAGGTGCTCGGACCCGATCCGGCCATCCGCTCCGGGGACGTGATAGGAGTGCACGTGCACCACGTCGCGCCAGGAGGCTCCCGCCGTCGACAACGTTCGTTCGACGTTGTCGAAAGCCGCAATGATCTCGTCGCGCGCCGACTCCGGATAGCGCCAGTGCTCGTCCCACCCTCCCTGCCCGGCCGTCTCCACCCGGTCCCCGTAGCGAACGGCCTGCGCATAGTGGAACTCCCGAAGCTGGTGGTCGCCATAGCCGGGAGTGACAGAAAATATCGGCCTACCCATGGGGGCCATCTTCGTCGCCGACCGCGTCGCGGGTACTCGCTTCGCCCGCAATCGACCGCAGGCGCCGCCAAACGCCCCTAGTGTGCTGACATGCAGACGCTGCTGTTCACCCTCGGGCTGGTCTTGTTCCTGCTCGGACTGTTCACCGGATTGCCCCTGCCCGTGTTGAAAAACCGGCGCATGGCGCTGTCGAGTCACCTCGAGGGGGTCCTCAACGGCATGTTCCTCGTGTTGCTGGGCCTGCTCTGGCCGCACGTCCACCTGCCCGAGGCGTGGGCAATCACGGCGGCGGCCCTCGTCGTCTACGCCGCCTACGCGAACTGGTTGGCGACGCTGCTCGCGGCGGCATGGGGCGCCGGCGGCAGGCTCGCGCCGATCGCGACCGGCGACCACGAGGCCTCGGCGGCAAAGGAGAAGTTGGTCAGCGTCCTGCTGGTCTCCCTGGCGCCGTGCATCGTGGTCGGCGTCGTCATCGTCATCGCCGGGCTCTGACGGCGCTACCGGGAGTGCACATCCGGCGTGCGGACATGCTCGGGACGAAAACCACGTCCGACGAAAATCGGCGGAATCGCTTGCAGCGGACCCATACCCACGATCTTGGGGACGCGAATCGGGGACAGGTCACCGCTCAAGTTGGGCGCGATCGCCCTGTCCTGCATGAACACCTGAAAAGCCTGGACGATCCGGGTGGGTAGCTCGCGCCGCCGCTGCACTCTCGCGAGGTCTTCGTCGGTCACCCGGCCCTCGCGCAGCGGGGCGCACAGGACGTTGGCCGCGGCCACCGCGTCGGCCACCGCGAGGTTGATGCCGACCCCGCCGGCCGGCGACATGGCGTGCGCCGCGTCGCCGATGCACAGCAGGCCCGTTCGCCACCACGTCTCGAGCCGATCCACCCGCACGTCGAGTTCGCTGGTGTCGTCCCACGAACTCAGGTCGTTGACGTGCTCTCGCAGCCGCGGTTGCGCGGTCGCGATCCGCTCCTTGAACTCCTCGAGGGATCCCTCCCGCGGGTTTGATCCCTTCGGCATCAAATAGGCGATCTGCCAGTAATCGCCCCGGTAGATCATCGCCATCATCAGACCCTTGCGCAGCACCGCGAACAGTTCCTGGGGGTCGCCGGGGCGCCATTTCAGCCGGAACCACAGCACATCCATCGGCGAGTGCGCCGCTGCGGTCTGCAGCCCCGCCGCGGCGCGCACCGCGGACTTGCGTCCATCCGCGGCGATCACCAGCTGGGCGCGCACCTCGAGGTCCGGCGTGCGCACCCCGGCCACCCGGTCGCCTTCGACCATGACGTCGGTGACCTCGGCATTGCGAAGCAAGGTGAATTCGGGGTAGGCAGAAGCCTTTTCGGCGAGGAAGTCGAGGAAGTCCCACTGCGGCATCATGGCGATATAGGGCTGCCGGAAACCGAGCCGCTTGAGCACCTTGAAATTGCCGAAGGTGCGAATGGAGCCGTCGGTGTCGAAGGCGACCCGGTCGATCTTGGTGTGCGGTAGCCGCAGGAACTCGTCGATGAACCCCAGCTCGTCCATGATCCGCAGGGTGGACGGGTGCACGGTGTCGCCGCGGAAGTCGCGCAGGAAGTCGTTGTGCTTCTCCAAGACCACGACCCGGATTCCGGCCCGGGCGAGCAGCAGAGCATGAACCATCCCGGCGGGACCGCCGCCGGCAACACACACCTCGGTCTGCAGCACTTGCGTCATGGGCGGGACTCCTCGTGGAGTGTGGAATACGAGTGCAGACTACGGCATCGACACCGTCTACGACGTCGTCACCGACGCGGGGCCGATGCCGAACACCTGCAGCTCGGCCGACTTTCCCTTCAGGGCGTGAAAACCCCTGTCCGTCAGTCCCATTGGCTGGGACCGCAGCGCGTCGACGGTCTGCTGGGTCAGCAGGATCGCGTCCCCGGTGGTTTTGGTGAGCTGTTCGACGCGGGCGGCGACGTTCACGGCGTCGCCGATGAGCGTGAATTCGAGTTTGCCTCCGCCGCCGATGGTTCCGGCGATCACCTTGCCGGTATTGATCCCGATGCCGATGCGAAGCTCCCCTTCGAATCGCTCGGCCACGCGGCGCTGAATCAGCACAGCGGTATTCACCGCCGCATCGGCATGGTCGGCCAGATCGTTGGGGGCACCGAACACTGCCAGCGCGCCATCACCGAGGAATTTATTCACGTGCCCGCCGGACCCAACCACAGCGGGCACGACGATCTCGAACAAAGCATTGAGCCGGGCGACGGTGTCCTCGGCAGTGTTGGCCTCGGCGAACGGGGTGAAATCGCGGACGTCGACGAACATCACCGTCACGTCGCGGCGCTCCCCGGTGAAGACATCGTCGCCCTGCTGCAATAACCGGGCCGCCAGAATGGGGTCGACGTAGGTCCCGAACGCGCCCTGAAGTCGTTGCCGCTCAGCCAAACCCGCCTGCATGCGATTGAACGACGCCGCCAGCGCCCCGAGGTCGTCGTCCTGGACCACCGGCAGGCGCCGGCTGTAGTCGCCGGCGGCAACGCGTTCGGTTCCCTCGGCGAGGTCGCGAATGGGTCGAAGGGACGGTGCGAAGATGGCGCCGACGCTGACCGGCATGGTGAAGCCGATCAATAGCACGCTCCCGATCCCGATGGCCAGCAGGGGCGCATCGACGACGCGGGCGAACACGATCGCGACTATCGCGGCGGTGACGGCGTTCGTGAACGCGACCGACAGCATGGACACGTTCGCCCAGGCGGCGAAGGTCGGCCGAGAGCGCGGCAGGGAATCACCGATCCCGCTGTCACCGGTGATGGCGGCCCGCACCGGCCGCAGCGCCCCTTCCACGTAGCTGTGCACGGAGGCCAGCTGGGCGACGCCTCCGATGACGGCGCCCAGCACCGCGAACTGCACCAGCCGCGACCCGCTCGCCCCGGCGATCACACCGACACCGCCGAACAGCAGCGCGGCCCAGACCGCGGTGACACCCACGGCCCGGGCGGCGCACCCGCGCGCGAAGACATAGGTCTGCTCCAGCGCCCTGGCCGCGTCGACCTCGCGGCCGGCCGCCCACCGCTCGGCAAGGCGCAGGCGGCCTAGGCCGGGAAGTACCACCAGATACTGCAGCACCAGCATGCCGACCAGGGTGACCGCGGCCGCCTCGACGTAGTGATCCGACTTCTGGAACGCGACAACGACAAACGACCATCCGAGGAAGGTCGGCGCCCCCAGGACGACGGTGATCGCGAAGGCCACCCACGTATACCTCGCGCCGTGCCGATCCCACGCCCACTGCCAGATGCGGTCCATGCCGCGAAAGTAAACGCCGAGATGCCGCCGAGCATGAGCAAAAGCGAGTAATCGATTACCCGATCAAACCCGAGCCGCTCGGCGGATACTCGGCTCACAACCGAAGGGAGAGCGTCATGTCGAAGCAATTCGATGGGAAGGTCGCGTTCATCACCGGCGCCGCCCGTGGGCAAGGTCGGTCGCATGCGGTGCGGTTCGCCGAGGAGGGTGCCGACATCATCGCCGTCGATCTCTGCGGTCAGATCGACAGTGTCGCCTACCCGATGACCACCCCAGAGGATCTCGACGAGACCGTCAACCTGGTCGAAAAGACCGGCCGCCGGATCGTCGCAGCGCAGGGCGACGTCCGCGATTTCCAGGTGCTACGAACCGCGGTCGCCAACGGCCTGGCCGAGTTCGGCAGAATCGATTTCGTACTCGCCAACGCCGGGATCCTGCCGGGGGTCGGCGAACAGCGCCATGACATCGCTGCCTTCGTCGATTCGGTCAGTGTGATGCTCAACGGCGTGTACTACACGGTCGAGGCGGCCCTGCCCGGGATGCTCGACCATGGCGAGGGCGGGGCCATCGTGATCACGAGCTCGACCGCTGGGTTGAACAGCCTTTGCCCGACGTTCAGTAGCCGCAGCCACGGCTTGGCCGGCTACCACGCAGCAAAACACGGCGTTGTCGGCCTGATGAGGTACTACGCAACCTCCCTGGCGGAGAAAAACATTCGCGTCAACACGGTGCATCCGACCGGGGTCGCGACGCCGATGATCGTCAACGAACCTTTTGCCCAATTGATGGCCGAGCATCCCGAAGGTGCATCCGCGTTGCAGGCGCCGCTGCCGGTAGAGCTCATCGAAGCCGCGGATGTGAGCGAGGCGATGGTCTACCTCTGTGGCCGCTCGGGCCGCTATATCACCGGAGTCACGTTGCCGGTGGACGGCGGGATTTCGGTGAAGTAGTGCGCGGCACCACCGCCTTCACTCGACGCGACGAACCGCTGTATCGAGCCCGAAGACGTTGACCGCGGCTGACTTGCCTTTCAATTCGTGGGATCCCCGGTCGACGAGTCCGGCCGGTCGAGAAGCCAAGGCGTCGACGGTCTGCTGGGTCAACAGGATCGCGTCCCCGGTGGTTTTCGTGAGCTGTTCGACGCGGGCGGCGACGTTCACGGCGTCACCGATGAGCGTGAATTCGAGTTTGCCTCCGCCGCCGATGGTTCCGGCGATCACCGCACCGGTGTTGATCCCGATGCCGACCCGCACTGCTCCGCCGAATCGTTCGGCTACCAAGTGCTGAATGCGCAACGCCGCGCTCGCCGCCGCGTCGGCATGATCGGCAAGATCGTTAGGGGCGTTGAAGACGGCCAGCGCGCCGTCGCCGAGGAACTTGTTGACATGGCCACCGGCATCGACCACCGCAGGCACCACGATCTCGAACAAAGCATTGAGCCGGGCGACGGTGTCCTCGGCAGTGTTGGCCTCGGCGAACGGGGTGAAATCGCGGACGTCGACGAACATCACTGTCACCTCGCGGCGCTCGCCGGTGAAGACGTCGTCACCTTGCTCGAGCAGTCGCGCGGCTAGAGCCGGGTCGACATAGGTCCCGAACGCGCCCTGAAGTCGTTGCCGCTCAGCCAATCCCGCCTGCATGCGGTTGAACGACGCGGCCAACGCGCCAAGGTCGTCGTCCTGAACCACTGGCAGGCGCCGGCTGTAGTCGCCCGCCGCAACCCGTTTCGTCCCTTCGGCCAGGTCGCGAATCGGCCGCAGCGAAGGCGCGAACACCGCGGCGACGGTGATAGGTACCGCGAAGCAGAGGATCATCCCGGCCGCGATCAGGAGGTAAAGCAGCGGAAACGTCCAGCTCGCTCGAAAACCACCGCCAGCAGCGCACTTGAGAGGGCGAACGTGAACGCGACGCCGAGCATGGAGACGTTCACCCACGCCGCAAAGCTCGGATGAGACCGAGGCAGGGAGTCGCCGATTGCAGTGCTATCAGCGATAGCAGACCTGGCCGGCCGCAGCGCCGCTTCCACGAAGCTGTGCACACCGATGAGCTGGATGCCCGTTCCCATTGCGGCGCCCATGATCCCGTATTGGACCAGCCGCCACCCCGACGCCCCGGCGATCCCAGCCACGACGACCAAGAGCAGGGCAGCCCAGACAGCGGTGACCACCACGGCTCGGGCAATTGTCCGCCGGCCCCACCTGTAGGTGGAGTGCAATGCCCGCGCCCGATCAACATCCCGGCCGGCCGCCCAACGGTCCACGACACCACTGCCGCCCCGGCCAGGAAGCACGAGCATGTACACCAGCACCAACCCGGCGACAATGTTCACGGTGACGGTCTCGACGTAGTGGCCAGATCCTTCCAGAGCGACAACACAGAACGACGGAAGAAGGAAGATCGGCAGGGTCAGGGCGTAGAGGACCGCGCCAATCGCCCACGAGTATCTCGCCTTATACCGATCCCACGCCCACTGCCAGATGCGGTCCATGCCGCGACCGTAGACGCTCAACCGCGGCTCGTGGGCGCGGTCAGCTAACAAACAAGCGCCCCCGGCCATGCAACCGGGGGCGCTTGTCGTCGTTCACTCAGTGGTGGTGGTGATGACCGTGGCCATGGTCGTCGGCCTCCTCGGCCGGCTTGTCGACGACCGCCGTCTCGGTGGTCAGGACCATCCGGGCCACCGACGCGGCATTGAGCACCGCCGAGCGGGTGACCTTGACCGGGTCGATGACGCCGTCGGCGATCAGGTCGCCGTAGGTCAGCTTGTCCGCGTTCAGGCCGTGGCCGTTGGGCAGCTCGGTCACCTTGTGCACCGCGACCGCGCCGTCGAGCCCGGCGTTGGTGGCGATCCAGTACAGCGGCGCCGCCAGCGCCTCGGAGAAGACGCCGACACCCAGTGCCTGGTCGCCGCTCAGCGATGCGCGCAGCGTCTCCAGCGCCTTGCGGGTCTGCAGCAGCGCCGAGCCGCCACCGGCGACAATGCCTTCCTCGACAGCGGCTTTCGCGGCCGCGACGGCGTCCTCGACGCTTTCCTTGCGTTCCTTGAGCGCCGTCTCGGTGGCCGCTCCCACCTGGATCACCGCCACACCGCCGGCCAGCTTGGCCAGCCGCTCCTGCAGCTTCTCGCGGTCCCAGTCGGAGTCGCTCGCCTCAATCTCGGCGCGCAGCTGCTTGATGCGGTTTGCCACCGCATCCTTGGTGCCGCCGCCGTCGACGATGACGGTGTCGTCCTTGCTGACCACCACGCGGCGGGCCGAGCCCAGCACGTCCGTGCCGACCTCGCGCAGCAACAGGCCCGCGTCCGGGTTGATCACCTGGCCGCCGGTCACGATCGCCAGGTCCTCCAGGAACGCCTTGCGGCGGTCGCCGAAGAACGGCGCCTTGACCGCGACTGCCTTCAGCGTCTTGCGGATGGAGTTGACGACCAGGGTGGCCAGCGCCTCGCCCTCGATGTCCTCGGCGATGATCAACAGCGGCTTGCCCGATTCGGCGACCTTCTCCAGCATCGGCAGCAGGTCGGGCAGCGAACTGATCTTGTCCTGGTGCAACAGGATCACCGGGTCGTCCAGCACGGCCTGCTGGGAGTCGAAGTCGGTGACGAAATACGCCGACAGGAAGCCCTTGTCGAAACCGACGCCCTCGGTGAACTCGAGCTCGGTGCTCAGCGTCGAGGATTCTTCGACGCTGACCACGCCGTCGGTGCCGACCTTGGTCATCGCCTCACCGACCAGCTCACCCAGCAGCTGGTCGCGCGAGGACACGGTCGCCACCTGCGCGATCGCGTCCTTGCCGGAGACCGGGGTGGCCGCGGACAGCAGCGCCTCGGACACCGCGTCGGCGGCCTTGCTGATCCCCGCCCCCAACTCGATGGGGTTGGCGCCGGCCGCGACCAGCCGCAGGCCGCCCTTGACCAGCGCCTGCGCCAGCACGGTCGCCGTCGTGGTGCCGTCGCCGGCGACGTCGTTGGTCTTGGTGGCCACCGACTTCACCAGCTGGGCGCCCAGGTTCTCGAACGGGTCTTCCAGGTCGATCTCACGCGCGACGGTCACACCGTCGTTGGTGACCGCCGGGCCACCGAATGCCTTGGCCAGCACCACATGCCGGCCGCGCGGCCCGAGCGTCACCCGTACCGCGTCGGCGAGCGTGTTCACGCCCGCCTCGATGGCGCGACGCGCGGTCTCGTCGTACTCAATGATCTTGCTCATCAGGCTCCTTGTTTGAATGGTGGCGACCCGCTTCGCCCGGCTTCGCCGCGCTTGCGATCGCCACTAGCCCCAAACGCATGCCGCCCCGGAAATCACCCGCGCGGGACGCGGGGATCGCCGGGGCGGAACACGGTTCTTACTTGGAGACGACAGCCAGCACGTCGCGTGCCGACAGGATCAGGTACTCCTCGCCGCCGTACTTGATCTCGGTGCCGCCGTACTTGCTGTAGATGACGGTGTCGCCTTCCGAGACGTCCAGCGGGATGCGCTTCGCGCCGTCTTCGTCCCACCGGCCGGGGCCGACTGCGACGACGGTGCCTTCCTGCGGCTTCTCCTTGGCGGTGTCAGGAATGACCAGACCAGACGCGGTCGTGGTCTCGGCCTCGTTGGCCTGCACGAGAATCTTGTCCTCGAGTGGCTTGATATTCACCTTCGCCACGATTGGAGCCTCCACTGTTGGGTCGGGTCCGGGACGCGCCCGGACCGGAGTTGACGGCCGGCACGGGTTGAGCCCGCACCTTCCGAGTTATCAGGTGTTCGGCATTCGTCCGCGCCCGAGCGCCGTCGTCGCGGGTGCCGACACAGGGCTTGGCCGATTGCCACCTAGCACTCTATACATGCGAGTGCTAGCACTCAAGGGCCCCCCGCTGCTTCTCCAGCGTCGGCGTGTCCGCGCTCAGCGAACATCAACTCACCTGCGCTTTCACCACGGGCAGCCCCGGGTCGCTGGGCACGTCCAGCGCCGACGGCGGCACCCCCGCGGCGACCAGATGCGCCGCGAACGACGCGATCATCGCCCCGTTGTCGGTGCACAGCCGGGGCCTGGGGATGCGCAGCGTCAGGCCCGCCTCGGCGCAGCGCCGCTCCGCCAACTCGCGCAGCCGAGAATTGGCGGCCACCCCGCCGGCGATCAGCAGGGTCCGCACGCCCAGCCCGGTGGCGGCGCGCACGGCCTTTTTGGTGAGCACGTCGGCGACGGCCTCCTGAAAGCCGGCCGCGATGTCGGCGTTCACCGCGTCGGGGTGGCTTTCCAGGTAGCGCGCGACGGCCGTCTTGAGGCCGGAAAAGCTGAACGCGTAGGGGTCGTCACGCGGCCCGGTCATGCCGCGCGGGAAGGCGATCGCGTCGCGATCACCCGTGCGGGCCAGCTCGTCGAGCACCCTGCCGCCCGGGTAGCCGAGCCCCAGCAACCTCGCCACCTTGTCGTAGGCCTCGCCGGCGGCGTCGTCGACGGTGCTGCCCAGCTCGACGATCGGCTCGCCGAGCGAACGCACGTGCAGCAGGTGGGTGTGGCCGCCGGAGACCAGCAGCGCCACGCACTCGGGCAGCGGCCCGTGCTCGTAGACGTCGGCGGCCAGATGCCCGCCCAGGTGGTTCACCGCATAGAAGGGCACCCCCCAGGCCGCCGAATAGGCTTTGGCCGCAGCGACTCCCACCAGCAGGGCGCCGGCCAGCCCGGGCCCGATGGTGGCCGCGACGACGTCGGGCCTGTCCAGCCCGGCGGTCGACAACGCGCGGCGCATGGCCGGTCCCAGCGCCTCCAGATGCGCGCGCGAGGCGATCTCGGGCACCACGCCGCCGAACCGCACGTGTTCGTCGACGCTGGAGGCCACCTCGTCGGCCAGCAGCGTCACGGTGCCGTCGGGGTCCAGCCGGGCGATGCCGACTCCCGTTTCGTCGCACGAGGTTTCGATCGCGAGGATGTGTGTCATCGGGCCTCCCGCCGCATCGTGTACGCGTCCGCGCCGCTGACCCGGTAATAGCGGCGGCGCAGGCCGATCTGCTCGAACCCGACGCTGGTGTACAGCCCGATGGCGGCCTGGTTGTCGGTGCGGACCTCCAGGTACACCGCGCCGCCGTCGGCGAACCTCAGCAGCTCGTCGAGCAGCCGGCGGCCGATGCCCCGGCCCTGGTACGCCGGATCCACGCCAATGGTGTGCACCTCGTATTCGTAGGGCGGGGTGCGGCCCAATCGCGAGATGCCGGCGTAGCCGACCAGCGTCTCGCCCACCCGCGCGCCCACGTAATGGTTGTGGGCACTGGCCAATTCGCGATGGAATGCCGCCGCGGGCCACGGGTCGTCGCCGTCGAAGAGCTGCGCCTCCAGCTCGGCGCAGCGCTGGGCGTCGGCCCGGGTCAGGCCGCCGAGGGTCGCGGGCTCGCTGTGGGCGGTCATCGCCGCGTGGCCAACGGTTTGGCGTCGGGCCGACGCAGGTACAGGGCCATCAGCGGCTCGGGGTCGACGGACCAATCGGCCACCGCCGCAACCAGTCCGGCCGGTGTCGGGCAGCTCGGTTCACCCACCGGCAAGCCGAACAGGGCGGCGTGTTCGGGTGAGCCGGCGACGGCCGCCGCGGCACCCGGGTCGACGTCGGCCGGCGCGTTGACGGCCGGGCCGTGGGTGCGCACGCCGTCGCGGTAGCGGGCCCAATAGACCTCGCGGCGGCGGGCGTCGGTCACCACCAAGGCGTCCCCGGTGGTCCGCACGCCGATCGCGTCCAGGCTGCACACGCCGCGCACGGGGATGCCGAGTGCGTGCCCGTAGGCGGCGGCGGTGGCCATGCCCGCGCGCAGGCCGGTGAACGGGCCCGGTCCGCAGCCCACCACGACGGCGCCCAGGTCGGCCATCGTCAGCCCCGAATCGGCCAGGGCAGCAAGGACATTCGGGGTGAGGCGTTCGGCGTGGGCCCGGGCGTCGACGGTGACCCGCTCGGCGAGCACGCACAGGTCGTCGCGCCGCACCAGGCCGGCCGTCACCGCCGGGGTCGAGGTGTCGAGGGCAAGGACGATCGTCATGACTCGCCCCCGTTGTCGGCGTTGTCGGCGTTGTCGGCCCACCGCCAGGTCGCGATCCGCACGTCGGATCCGGTGACGCGCTCGAGCCGGATGTCCAGATGCCGCTCGGCGAGCCGCTCGACCAGGCCCTCGCCCCATTCCACCACCACGACAGCGTCGTCGAGATCGCTGTCCAAGTCCAGCGAATCGAGCTCGGCGAGCAGATCGGCGCCCTGATTGTCGGTGTGGTCGAGCAGCCGGTACATGTCGACGTGAATCATGGTCGGGGCGCCCGCGCGCCGCGGCGGATGCACGCGTGCCAGCACGTAGGACGGCGAGGTCACCGGCCCGTCGACATCCATCGCCGCCGCAATCCCCTTGGCCAGCACGGTCTTTCCCGCCCCGAGCGGACCCGAGAGCACCACCACGTCCCCCGCCCGCAGGTGTTGCGCCAGCCGCGAGCCCAGCGCCATGGTGTCCTCGACCCGGTCACAGGTCGCGGTGCCGCCGTCGAGTTCAGCCACGGCGCCGCAACCTTTCTCGCATCCGCCGCATGCGCAGCGCCGCCTTGCCCGGGGTGGCCCGCCGGACCAGTCGGACCAGCCCGCCGTTGATGGCGTCGGGCTTGTCCAGCAGCGCCAGGTGGCTCGCGCCGACGACGATGACCAGCTCGGACTGCGGCAGGCTGGCGGCCATCTTGCGCGAATATTCATCGGGGGTGAGCAGGTCGTGGTCGCCGCACGCGATCAGCGTCGGGACCCGCAGCAGCGTCCACAGCCCGGCGGTCTCGTCGTGCTTTTCCAGCGCGTCCAGAAAGCCGACCATGGTGGGGATCGGGGTGCTGTTCATCATCCGCTGCGAGAACGCGTCCAGGCTGCGGCTGACCTGCAGGTCGCTGTAGGAGGCGGCCCGCAGCACCGGGCCGATCAACGACCGGGAGACGTTGCGCCCCCTGTGCATCAGCTTCGGCGCGGACCGCGCGGCGACCCGAACCGCTTCCAGCGCAGGGTTTTTCAGGATCTCGCCCAGCGGTGACCTGGACACCCCTTCGGCCGCGGACGAAATCAGCGCGGCGCCCACGATGCGGCGTCCGTATTGCTCGGGGAACTGGCGGGCGTGGGACAACACCGTCATGCCGCCCATCGAGTGGCCCACCAGCACGATCATTCCGCGCGGTGCCACCACGTTCAGCACGGTTTGCAGGTCCCTGCCGAGTTGGGTCAGCGTGTAGGTCTCGGGGTCGGCCTCGCCGGACCTGCCGTGGCCGCGCTGGTCGTAGAACACCATCCGGACGTCGGGGCCCAACTGCTCGGGCAACCGGGTGCGCTGAAAATGAAACGCGCCCATCTGCAGGCAGAACCCATGGACGAAGACCAGCGTCAACGGCGCATCGGCCGGGCCGGTATCGCGCACCGCCAGCGGAATCCCGTCGGGCGTGGTCACCACCAGGCCGGCGTCGTCCTCGAGCCGGTTGAAATCCTCGTTCGCATATGGGTCTTCGACCGTGGCGCGCTGGGTCATCGACCGGCGGGCCGAGGCGCCGATGATGGTGGCCACGGCGGTTACCCCCGCGCCTCCCGCAAGCCAGGCCCTGCCCTTGCGGCGCCTGCGGGGTTCCTCAGGACTCAACGGTTCGCGCCTCGCGGTAGGTCCTGGTGATCCGCCCGCGGGGGCTGGTCACGACTTCGTAGTGGATGGTGCCGAGCAGGTCGGCCCAGTCCTGCGCGGTGGGCTCGCCGCTCGCGCCGGACCCGAACAGGATCGCCTCGTCGCCTTCGGCCACGTCGATGCGCCCCGGGCCGAGGTCGACGACGAACTGGTCCATGCAGATCCGCCCGACGCCCGGGCGCCGGCTGCCGTTGATCAACACCTCGAGCCGGCCGCCCAGCGACCGGAAGATGCCGTCGGCGTAACCGACCGGCAGCAGCGCGAGGTTGGTGTCGCGCTGCGCGGTCCAGGTGTGGCCGTAGGACACGCTCTCCCCCGCGCGGATCGACTTCACCAGCGCCACAGAGCATTTCACCGTCATCGCCGGCACCAGACCCATGTCGCCACGCTCGGGCACCGGGCTCAGCCCGTAGATCGCGATGCCGGGGCGCACCATGTCGAAGGCCAGGTCGGGACGAGACATGGTGGCCGACGAGTTCGACAGGTGCGCCACGTCGAACCGCACGCCCTGATCGCGCGCCTGGGCCAGCAAGGCGGCGAAACGTTGGGCCTGAAGGTTGTTCACGGGGTTGGCGGGCTCATCGGCGTAGACCATGTGCGACATCAGGCCCCGCAGCACGACTGCCTCCTCGGCGACGGCCCGGCGCAGCGCGGTCAGCAGCGCGGGGTATTGCGCGGGCGGCACCCCATTGCGGTTCAGTCCGGTGTCCACCTTGACGGTGACGGTCGCGGTCCGTCCGGTGCGGCGCGCCGCGTCCACCAGGTCGTCGAGCTGGCGCTCCGAGGACACGGCGATCTGCACGTCGGCCAGCAGCGCGGGGCCGAAGTCGATGCCGGGCGGGTGCAACCAGGCCAGCACGGGCGCGGTGATGCCGTCCGCGCGCAGCGCCAGGGCCTCGGCGATGGTGGCGACGCCCAATTCGGCCGCCCCCGCGGCCAGCGCGGCGCGCGCCGTCTGGGCGGCCCCGTGGCCGTAGCCGTCGGCCTTGACCACCGCCATCACCTGCGCGCCGCCGGCCTGCTCGCACAGCAGCCGCACGTTGTGCTCAATCGCGCCCAGGTCCACCAGGGCCTCGGCGAGGACGCCCGGGGTCAGGGATATCGGCGTTGCGGACACGGCAGCCATTGTCCCAGAGCGCTCGGCGCCTCCGGACCAACCGTCAGTGCGCGAAGTGCTCGGCGCGGTAGTGCCCGCCCGGCTTGAGCTTGTCGAGGCTGGCCAGCGCGGTGCGGGCGTCGTCGTGCAGGGCCCGGGCCAGGTCGGCGGACAGGCCCTCGCGCACCACGATGCGCAGCACCGAGATGTCGGTGGCGTTGTCGGGCATGGTGTAGGCCGGCACCTGCCAGCCGTAGCCGCGCAGCTCGTGGGAGACGTCGAACTCGGTGTAGCCCAGCCCGCGGGCGAGCCGGAAGCTGACCACCGGGATCGCCGAACCGTCGGAGATCAGCTCACAGTGCTCGCCGGTGCGCAGCTGCTCGCCCAGCCAGCGTGCGGTCGACGACAGCGTCTGCATCACCTGCGTGTAGCCCTCGCGTCCCAGCCGCAGGAAGTTGTAGTACTGGCCGACCACCTGGTTGCCGGGCCGGGAGAAGTTCAGCGTGAAGGTCGGCATGTCGCCGCCCAGGTAGTTGACGTGGAACACCAGGTCCTCGGGCAGGTACTCCTTGCTGCGCCACACCACGAACCCGACGCCGGGGTAGGTCAGCCCGTACTTGTGGCCGCTGACGTTGATCGACACCACCCGCGGCAGCCGGAAGTCCCACTTGAGCTCGGGGTGCAGGAACGGCACGACGAATCCGCCGCTGGCCGCGTCGACATGCACGGGGACGTCGACTCCCCCGCCGGCGGCCAGCTTGTCCAGGGCCGCGCAGATCTCGGCGATGGGTTCCAGCTCCCCGGTGTAGGTGGTGCCCAGGATCGCCACCACCCCGATGGTGTCCTCGTCGACGGCGTCGACGACCTGCTCGGGGGTGATGACGTAGCGCCCCTCCTCCATCGGCAGGTAGCGCGGTTCGACGTCGAAGTAGCGGCAGAACTTCTCCCAGACCACCTGGACGTTGGAGCCCATCACCAGGTTCGGGGTGCGGCCCTTCCAGTCCCCCCCTTTTTTCCGGCCCACCTTCTCGCGCCACCGCCACTTCATCGCCAGACCGCCGAGCATCACGGCCTCGCTGGAACCGATCGTCGACACCCCGGTGGCGCTGGACGGGTCGTCGTCGCGCAGCCCGTCGGCGTGGAACAGGTCGGCCACCATGCACACGCAGCGCTGCTCGATGGCCGCGGTCGCCGGGTATTCGTCCTTGTCGATCATGTTCTTGTCGAACGTCTCGGCCATCAGCTTGCCGGCCTCGGGATCCATCCAGGTCGTCACGAAGGTGGCCAGGTTGAGCCGGGAGCTGCCGTCGAGCATCAGCTCGTCGTGGATGAAGCGGTAGGCAGCCTCGGGATCCATCGACTCGTCGGGCATCCGCAGCGCCGGCACCGGCGCGGTGAACAGGCGGCCGGTGTAGGCGGGCGCGATCGAGTGGGCGGGCATGGACGGGTGTTGGGGCACGACGAGATCCTCTCTATAGGGCGGCCAGGGCGGCTCGGATGTGCGGCACGATGCGCGAGGCCGAGGTGGGGGCCTCGCCGGGGCCGGGGTCGGCGGCCGAGCACGCTGCCGCGCGCGCGTGCACGAAGGCCGCGGCGGCGGCCGCCTCGACCGCCGGCAGGCCCGCGGCCAGCAGCGCGCCGATCATGCCGGACAACACGTCACCGGAGCCGGCGGTGGACGCCCAGGACTGCCCGGCCGGATTGAGGTAGACCGGGCCGCCCGGGTCGGCGATGACGGTGACGTTGCCCTTGAGCAGCACCGTGGCGCCGAACGCGTCGGCCAGCTTGCGGCACGCGCCCACCCGGTCATCCCCCGGCGGGTTACCCGCCAGCCGGGCGAATTCACCCGCGTGCGGGGTCAGCACCGTCGGCGCGGTGCGGTTGGCCACCAACTCGGGGTGCGCGGCCAGGATGGTCAGCCCGTCGGCATCCACGATCACCGGCAGGTCGGTTTCCAGCGCGAACCACAGCGCCGCGGCCCCGACGTCGTCGGTGCCCAGTCCCGGGCCGACGACCCAGGACTGCACCCGGCCGGCCGAGGCGGGGGTGGGCGAGGCAATCACCTCCGGCCAGTGCGCGAGCACCTCGCGGTGCGCGCTGCCGGCGTAGCGGACCATGCCGGAGGTGGCGGCGACGGCGGCGCCGGTGCACAGCACGGCGGCGCCCGGATAGGTCGACGAGCCGGCCATCACGCCGGTGACGCCCTGCGAGTACTTGTCGTCGTGGGGCCCGGGCACCGGCCAGCGGGCGGCCACGTCGGGGGCCTCGAACCCCAGCACGTCGGTCTCGGGCAGGCTCAGCCCGATGTCGATCAGCCGGACCCGCCCGCAATCAGCCAGCGCGTGCACGGGTTTGAGGCCGCCGAAGGTGACGGTCAGCACGGCGCGCACGGCGGGGCCGGTGATCGCGCCGGTCGCCGCGTCGATGCCGCTGGGGATGTCGACGGCGATCACCGGGATTCGGGCATCGTTGACGGCGGCGAACACCTCGGCCGCGGCGGGCCGCAGCGCTCCGGAGCCGGAGATGCCCACCACGCCGTCGATGACGAGATCGGTTGTCGGCGAGACGCTTTCGACGACGCGACCGCCGGCCTTTCGGAACGCCGCCAGGCCTTTGCGGTGGGTGCGCTCCGGGTTGAGCAGGATCGCGTCGGCGGCCGCGCCGCGACGGCACAGGAAGGTGGCCGCCCACAACGCGTCTCCGCCGTTGTCTCCGGAGCCGACGACCGCGCACACACGTCGCCCGGTTACCCCGCCGGTGCGCGCCGCTAACTCGCCGATGATCTCGGTGGCCAGCCCGTAGGCCGCGCGTCGCATCAAAGCGCCGTCGGGCAG